>WFYF01000234.1 GCA_015490255.1 Caldifarciminota bacterium | reverse complement strand
CCCTCTATACACCGGAGAAGGTGAAGGAAAAGTTCGGGCTGCCCCCCGAACGGCTCCGGGAATACCTTGCTCTCGTGGGGGACAGTGTGGACAACATTCCGGGCATTGACGGTGTGGGCCCCAAAACGGCCCGGGAAATCCTGCAGCATATCCGGCTGGACCAGCTTCCGGAGGCGCTTTTTGAACTGCCCCTGAAACTGCGCAAAAAGATCCATCCCCATGAAGCCCTGATCCGGCAGAACCTCCAGATGGTCACCCTCCAGACTGTGGCGGTGGACCTGGACGATTTTCTCCGGCCCCGACAGGAGGATCGGAAAGCCCTGCGGGAATGGTTCCGGCGGATGGAGTTTTTCTCCCTTCTGGAAGAGGTCTGCGAGGACCTGCCCGTCTATCCCCTCACCGATGGGCCCCTGCCGGGGGAGGGTGCCGTGGTGCCGGATGACGGCGAATTTGTGGTGGCCGGGGATGGTCGGTGCGTGCGCACCCCGAACCTTCCGAAAGGGACCTGGGTGGCCTTTGACAGCAAGGCCGTGTTTCGGATCCAGGAGGTGAACGTCGCGGGGGATCTCAGTCTGGGGGCCTATTTGCTGGAGCCGGATCTCGGGCGGTATGGTCCTCGCGACGTGGCCCTGGCTTTCGGGGGGGTGAGGCTCCCCGAGGGCCCGGAAGCGGTGGCCACCCTGACCCACCGTCTCTTCCCGGAAATCCGGCGGAAACTGGAAGCGGAGAGGCTGCTCAACCTGCTTCTGGACCTGGAGATCCCGGTGGCGCGGGTGCTGGCCCGGATGGAGAAACGGGGGATCCCGGTGGATGTGGAGCGACTGCAGGAGGCCCGGGCGGAGGTGATGGCCCGCCTCCACGGGCTGGAGACGGAGATCTATGCCCTGGCCGGCGAACGGTTCAACCTCCGATCCTCCCGCCAGCTGGCCCGCATCCTCTTTGAGAAAATCGGGCTCAAACCCATCAAGCGGACCAAGACCGGCTTCTCCACCGATGCGTCGGTGCTGGAAAAACTCGCCGAGATCCACCCTCTCCCGGCGAAGATCCTGGAATACCGGGAAGTGGAGAAGATCCGGTCCAGCTATCTGGACAATCTGTTCCAGCACGTGAACCCCGAAACGGGCCGGATTCACCCCACCTTTGAGCAGAAGGCCGCTGCCACGGGACGGATTGTCACCCGGGATCCCAACCTCCAGACTCTTCCGGTGCGGGGAGACTGGGCCCACTGGATCCGGAGGGCGTTTGTCGCTCCTCCCGGTTCGGTGTTTCTCTCTGCGGACTATTCCCAGATTGAACTCCGGATCCTGGCCCACCTTTCCGGGGATGAAGCCCTCCGGAAGGCCTTTCTAAACGGACGGGATATCCACGCTGAAACCGCCTCCCGGGTGTTCGGCAAACCGCCGGAAGCTATCACGCCGGAAGAGCGCCGGATGGCCAAGGTGGTGAATTTCGGGATCGTGTATGGCATCAGCCCCTACGGCCTGTCGGAGTCCCTCGGCATTCCGATGGAAGAAGCCCGGCAACTCATTGAGCGCACCCTCCAGGCCTATCCCGGCGTGGTGGCCTGGATGGAGAAAACCGAAGAGGAGGTGCTCCGCACCGGAGAGGTCCGGACTCTTTTCGGGAGGAGACGGCGGGTGGCGCTGCATCGGGATCTTCCCCATCAGCAGTATGAGGCACTGCGCCGGGTGGCCATCAACACGCCCGTGCAGGGTTCGGCGGCGGACGTGATCAAATTCGCCATGGTCCGGATTGAACGGATGGCCGAAGAGGCCAACCTGCCGGGCGGGATGATTCTCCAGATCCACGATGAACTGGTGCTGGAAGTTCCGGAGGACAGCCTGGAGCAGTGGAAAGAGGTGCTCCGGGAGGGCATGGTGCATCTGGAACTCTCGGTTCCTCTTGAGGTTTCCTTCCACACCGGAACCACCCTGGCGGATCTCCTGAAATGATCCTTTTCCTCCTGCTTTTCCCCGTGTTCGGGATGGACACCCTCCGGGTGGTTTCGGACTTCGGAGAATATCGTCCCCTGTTCCGGTTTCACATGGGCTGGGACCTTTCCACCGGAGGGCAAACCGGCTGGCCCCTGGTGCTTTCCGATACCTTCCGGGTGGTCCGGATCCGGGACGGCCACTGGGGGTATGGGCGGGCAGTGTATGGTGTGGATTCCCGGGGGAGGCGGTGGGTGTTTGCCCATCTGGATCGCCTTCATCCCTGGCTGGAAGCCCGGCTGGTGAAGGCCCAGCGGGCACAAAAGCGGGTAAAGGTGGACGTGAGCGTGGCTCCGCCAAAAGTGTTCCTCCCGGGAGACACGCTGGCGTTTTCGGGATGGACAGGAAATGTGGACCCCCACATTCATGTGGAACTTCGGGACTCCGCCTGGCGGCCGGTGCATCCTGCACAGGCCCTCCCCTATCCCCGACATCCCCGGGCCCGGATCCGCATCCAGGCTCTGCGGGTGGTGCCCCTGTCTCCCGAAACGCGGGTGGAAGGCGGCCCCTTCACCCGGGAATTCCGTCACCCCCCCGAAACCCTCCATGTGGAAGGCCCCTTCGGGTTCTGGGTAAAGGCGCGGGTCCGGATCAACGGCTATGCCACCACGCCCCGGGAGGTGATCCTCCGCACATCCCGGGACACCCTGTTTCACGTGCGGATGGACACCCTGGACTATGCTCACCAGCAGGAAGTGCCCTTCCTGTATGTCCACGACGGAAGGTTCTTCTCGGACCTCTGGATCCGGCTTTATGGCTTTCCGCCACCCCCGCACCGGGCCTATCGCCGGAGCACCGAGGCTCTCCGGGCGCCCATGGCCACGCCATTTACGCTGATTTTTCACCATCCCCTGGCGAAAACTTCTTTCACGGTGTGGGTTGTGCCGACGTCTCCGCACCGTCCAGAGGGCCGGATCGTCTGGGATACGCTTGGATCTTTTCAGGTCCAGGCCCATCCCTGGGGGCTGGCGTTGCTCCCGGAAGGCTCTGAGGATGTGCTCTGGATCCGGGAACCGGTGCAGATCGCCATGGCCGGGGAAACGTTGCGTGTGATTCGTCTGGAACCGGGGCGGCCCCGGCGCGTTGCCCTCGGATCGGTTACGGTGGAAATCCCGGGGGATCTTCTGTCCCCCTGGTTTGCGGTGCACAACGGACAGATTCTCCGGCCCCGTTTGCTTCCCATCCGGTCGCCCCTGCAAATTCGTGTGTCCCCGCCCCGGGTG
>WFYF01000233.1 GCA_015490255.1 Caldifarciminota bacterium | reverse complement strand
GGGTGGGGCGGGAGGGTCGGTATCTCTTCCTGGAACTTGCCCATCCGGATTTCGGGAGCCGGTTTGAGCCCGGACAGTTCGTGAACATGGAGACGCGGAAGACCGGGGCGCTGGACCCCTTTCTGCTGCGACCTTTCAGCGTGATGGACGAAACCGAAGGGCGTCTGCGGTTCCTGGTGCTTCTCCGGGGGCGGGGCACGCGGTTTCTGTTTGAGCGCAAACCTGGCGACCGGCTCCGTCTCCTCGGCCCTCTGGGCCGACCTTTCCCTGAACGGGAGAGGGTGGAACTGGTGGGTGGAGGAAGCGGGATCGCCCCGCTGGTGTTCTATGCCCGGCGATATCCGGAGCGGGTGGTGCGTCTGCGGGTGGGCTTTCGCACGACCCCTCCCGCTTTTCTCCAGGACGTGTTTGGCGAGTTGTCTGTCCCGGTGGAGGTTTTCACGGAAGACGGTTCAGCGGGGATGCAGGGCACGGTGCTCTCGGGGTGGGAGCCCCGGGGAGAGGTGGTTTTCGCCTGCGGTCCCCTGCCCATGATGCAGGAAGTGACCGCACGGGTCCCTGACCGGGAGGTGTGGGTGTCCCTGGAAGAGACCATGGGATGTGGATTCGGCGTGTGCATGGGCTGTGCCGCACCCCGCACGGCGGGCGGCTATGCCCGCACCTGCACCGAAGGCCCGGTGTTTTCCGCCCGGGACATCCGTCTGGAGCAGGTGGTCCATGGATAGAGAGCGCTTTGCCCGTCAGATCGTGCTTTCCGGTGTGGGAGAAACGGGTCAGCAACGCCTGCAGGAGGGCCGGGTGGCGGTGGTGGGTCTGGGCGCCCTGGGCTCCCTCCAGGCGGAACTCCTCACCCGGGCGGGGGTGGGGCATCTGGTGTTAGTGGACCGGGATGTGGTGGAGCGTTCCAACCTCCAGCGCCAGCATCTGTTCACAGAAGACGATGTGGGCGTGCCCAAGGTGCACGCTGCGGCCAGGCATCTCAAAGCCATCTGGCCCGATGTGCATCTGGAACGCCACGCCGTGGACCTCTCCCCCGACAACGTGGACATCCTCTCGGGGGTTCAGGTGATTCTGGACGGGACGGACAACTGGCCCACCCGGTGGCTGCTGAACGATTTTGCGGTGCGGGAGGGCATTCCTCTGGTCTACGGCGCGGCCCTTCAGCACGAGGGCCTGGCCATGCCCGTCCTTCCCGAAAAGGGTCCATGTCTGGCCTGCGTGTTTCCGGAACCCCGGGAGGGGGAGGTGGACACGTGTGACCGGGTGGGGGTGCTCAACACCGTGACCACCCTGGTGGCCACCCTTCAGGTCCAGATGGCCCTGCATCTTCTTCTCGCCTGGGATCTCACCCCCCGTCTGCACCGGGTGGATCTGCGGGACCTGGAGGTGCGGGCCCTGCGGGTGCGTCGCCGGCAGGACTGCCCGGTGTGCGTGCACCGGCGGTTCTCCGCCCTTGCAGGGACCTATCACAGCCGGAGCGTGTATCTCTGCGGCCGGGACACCTTCCAGATCCGCCCTCCCCGGCCCCGGAGGCTGGATCTGGTCCGGCTGGAAAAAGCCCTTTCCGCCCACGGAAACGTGGAACGCCGGGAGGGTGTGCTCCGGTTTCGGGAGAAGGATGTGGAGCTTCTGGTTTTCCCGGATGGCCGGGCTCTGATCCGGGCACCCGGCATCACGGAGAACCGGGCCCGCGCCCTCTATCAGCGATGGGTGGGCGAATGAGCGTGACAATTCTCACGGGCGGTTCGGCCAAAAACGCGTATCTTATAATGGGAAGACAAAACCAAACAGGAGGCTGGCCATGATGAGACAGAGCCTGATCCTGCTGGTGGCCCTCCCGGCGGCCCTTCCGGCCGGGACCTTTGACCCCGCCCAGGACCCTTTCCCGGTGGTCACCGAGCTGGCCCTGGGCACCATTGTGGGGCTTTCCGGGGGGTTCTATGGCTATGCCTATGCCCGGAATCGCTGGGCGCGTGGGGTGGACCGCTATAACGATCCCCTCTGGCGGTTTTTCTCCTCCACGGCCAGCATCGGAGGGTTCGCCATCGGGGAGATCCTGGGGGCTTCCCTGGGCGTGACCCTCACCGCGCGCTATCTGTATGGCTACCGGTACGGTTCTTTCACGGAAGACTATCTCCGGGCCTTCGGTGGCGCCACGGTGGGCACCATTCTCGGGGCGTTTGCGGGTGCTTCGGGCTATGACTCCCGGTCTCTTACGCTGCTCGTGACTGCCTTTGTCCTTCCCGCCACAGGGGCCATTGTGGGCTATCACTGGGACTATTTCCGGGACCTGATCCTCGGTGAGAATTCCTCCACCGGCAGCGGTTCGGTGCAGAGCGTGCAGGCTCCCGTTGTGGTGCCCCTTTTCTCGGCGAGGTTCTGAGGATGGATCTGGTGGTGGGCGGAGGAGGGCCCACCCTGTCTGTGGTGGGCTCCCTCCTCCAGGCCGGTCGGTCTGTGCGGCTGGTGGATGAGTTCTCCCGCACCCGCTGGGGTGAGGTGGAGGCCCTTCTTCAGCGAATGGGGGAAGGAAAGCGGGATACGGAGGGCGATGTGTGGGCGGTGGTCTGGGGGGAGTTGCGCCTGGAGATCTATCCCGTTCCACCGGACGATCCCTACCATCTGGAGAAAGTCCTGCGGGGTGTGCACCGGGTGGTCTGGGTGCGGCCGATGAACGGAACGCGGGGGATGTATCTGGCGCAGGCAGAGCGGTTCTTCAGCCGGGTGCTCGCGGCCAAACTTGAAGCCATCTGGGTCCAGCCGCCCCCGCTGGCCCGGTTGCTTTTCGGAGATCTTCCCATCCGGTTCCTGCCGGATCCCGCTGAACTTGTTCAGGGATCCCGGTAGAGGAGCCACAGGGCCAGACAGAAGAACAGCGCGTTGGCCCACCACATCCCCACGGCGGGGGGAACCAGCATCCGGTCCCCCAGCTCTTCTCCGGAGATGAGCAGGACGTAATACACCACAAACACGAAAAAGGCCACGCCAAAGGCGGTTCCGAAGCCACCCCGCCGCAGGCGCACCGCCAGCGGCGCCCCTAACAGCACGAACACCAGGCAGGCCACGGCCAGGGCGTATTTCTTGTGCACCTCCACCAGAAGCTGGGCGATCCGTCGCTCGTGGATTTTCCGGACGTTTTCCGGTGCGGTGGCGAGTTTTGCCCGGTTTTCCCGAACCTCCTGCAGGAGCATAGCGGTGGTTTTTTCCCGATCCCCCCGGTATGTCCGTTCCCGGTGAATCAGGCGGGTGTCCAGGTCAATCCGGATGCGATAATGATCAAACCGCACCTGGCGCAGGCGGTCGGGGAAGTCCACGTCCGTTTCGTAGATCTGTCCCTGAAACAGGTCCAGGAAGATGGCCTCATCGGGCAGGGTATAGAACCGTCCGGAATCGGCCAGCACCACCCGGAGACCTTCTCCGGGGAGGGGGACCTCCACCACCACCCGTTTCAGGCGCTGGGTTCGTTCGTCCACCTTTTCGCTGTAAAGGTTCACCTCCCCGATCCGGACAAACACCCCGGGGCGGATCTGGGCGGCGGGGCGTTTCTGGTGCACGTCCATCAGGAGATTCTTCAAACGGTGGTTGGCTTCCGGCAGGATCCGGTCGTTGAAAAAAGCCATTCCGGCGGCAAGGGCCGCGCCCCACAGGATGGGGGCGTTGAGGATGCGCCGCAGGGATATGCCGGCGGCTTTCAGGGCCAGGATCTCCAGATCTGCTGCCAGGCGGCCGAACACGAGGAGGGTGCCCACCAGGACGGCCATGGGGATGGTGAGGGCCAGGATGAAGGGGAGGGAATAGAGCAGAATTTTCAGCACCACGGGCAGGGCCACCCCCTTTTTCAGCACCAGGTCTAGGAGTTTCACGATCTGGTCCAGCAGGAGGATCATGGTGAAAACCGCGAGGCTCCCCAGGAAGGGAAGGGGCATCATCCGGAGGATATAGCGGTCCAGGGTTTTCACCGGGGGCGGAGGAAGAAGAACACCAGATTGAGCAGAAGGGTGAGGAGGAGGGAAAGCAGGATGGAGGTGCCGAGGGGAATCCAGACGGTGACGGAATCTTTCCGGATCACGAAATCCAGGGGAAGCCTGCCGCCGAGGGTGGAGAACAGCCACACCACCGCCCCCGCAACAACGAGAAGGGCGCCCGTGCCCATGAGCCAGAGCCCTATGGAAGTCCCCTCGTTCATGCCTCAAAGATAGCCGGTGCAGAGAGAACCGTCAAGGGGCGGGGGGCTTGTCAAAAAAACCATGGGGATCTTGGAAGTTCGTGGGGGTTTGAGTATCTTTCAGGGCATGAAAAGGGGGATGAGCAGAGCGAAGTTGATAGAACTTGGATGGAGGCGTTTACGGAAGGAGGATTTGTGGGTAAT
>WFYF01000232.1 GCA_015490255.1 Caldifarciminota bacterium | reverse complement strand
GCGAGAGTCTGCTTGAGGGTTTCGTTGCGGTTCAGGGGGTGGCGGATGTGGCCGGTGGTGCCAGCGGGGGCGTCCTCTGGTTCACCCGGGTCAGCGCGTCCTCCGAGACGCTGTTTGTCCAGCAGTGGAACCTCGCCGATCTTGGTTCCGGCATGCCGCTTTATGCCGACACCTTTACCGTTGTGGCCGGTCTTCCCGGTTATCTCCCTCTCAGTGCCCTGATCCAGGACACCCTCTACGCCGTTTTTCAATCCACATCTCACCCGATGCGGGGGCATCAGTTTCTGGCGCTGGACACTTCCTTCACCACCCTGAACACCCGGCTCTTTCAGGCCGATACGTTCTTTTCCGGCGCCCCCTGGCTTGCCTATATCCCTTCCGCAGCAACCTTCGTGAGCCTGGACAGGGGGACGGGGAATCTGCGGCCGGGTTCCTGGAACCTGCCCGCTGGAGACGTGCTCTTTGACCTGGATGTCAACGGTGACACCGCGGCGATATGTCACGGGAACTGGGGTGGTGCTCTCCGGCTGACCCTGCTGGACCTCGGGGCCCTCACGCCCATCACGACGGTAACGAGCACCGCCCCCATGGATGTCAGCCTGGGCTGCGGCCTGAAAGCCCCCTGGGCTTATGCGGTTCAGAACCTTTCGGACGGGGCGAGGGTGACGGCGCTGAAAACCGACGGGACAACCTGGGCGCTGGACATCAATCCGGCCGCCGGGGTGGACCGGTTCTCCAGGATGGCTGTGGGCAGGGACGGGCTGGTTGTGCTCTTTCAAAACAACGACCTGAATCGCTTTGTTCTGGAGCGCTGTACCGCGGTGGGAACGTGCACCGGGAGCCCCTGGCAGAGCCCCATGGACGGGCGGGACGTTCAGGGGGTGACCCTGGGAGACTCCGCAATCTATGTTCTTTTGCACCGAAACGATTCCACCTTCGTCCATCTCCTGGACCGGATCACCCTTGGAGAACTCCGGGTGGACACCATCCCGGGCTCTCCGTATACGCGGGTGCTGGAACTGGGACGATGGTATGCCCTGGTGATGAACGGTGTGGTGCTGGATTATGGACCCGTGATGGTCTGGATTGACCAGGCCACCGGCGCGGTGGAAGCGCAGGTATCCCATCCTGTTTCCCCTTCATGGGTGACCGGGATTCACCTTGTCCCCCTTGGAGGAAGCCGGTTTGCCCTGTATCTTGTGGGCAACAGCGTTTCCGGCACCCTCATGGAACCTCCTTATCCCCGCATCGTTCGGTTCCTTGTGGACACCGCGACCACCGGGATCGCGGAGGCCCCCACCTCCTCCCGGATCCATCCCCGGCTGGCGCCCGGGGGTGTGCTGATCCTCCAGGGGAATGGCCGGGTGCACCTGGAGGTGTTCAATCTCCTGGGAAGAAGAATCACCCGCTTTTCGGGAACCGTACGGGGGAACCGGCCCGTCGGGAGACTTCCCGTCCGTGGCGTGTATGTCCTCCGGTGGAGGGTGGCGGGAGACTCCGTCGTCCACCGCCTCCGGATGATTCGGCTGGACTGATCCCCGTGCACGACCTGACGGGCTCGGGCCCCGGTTGCAACGCTTGAAATGTCCACATTCATTGCGTATACTTGAGGCATGCACGTGGTCATCGCCTCGGACATCATGCGGGAGCTCTTTGAAAAGGCCTCCCGCATCGCCAGGAGCGATGAGCCTGTCCTGATTCTGGGGGAAACGGGGACGGGCAAAGAGATCCTGGCACGCTATATCCACGAGCATTCCAACCGGAAAAACCGCCCCTTCCTCCCCATCAACTGCGCGGCCATTCCGGATCACCTCATTGAAAGTGAGCTGTTTGGCTATAAGAAGGGGGCCTTCACCGACGCCTATCGGGATAAAGAAGGACTCCTGGCCATGGCGCGGGGAGGCACGGTGTTCCTGGACGAGATCGGTGAACTCCCCCTTTCCGTGCAGACCAAACTTCTGCGGGCCATTGAGAGCCAGGAGATCCTGCCCCTGGGGGCCACCACCTTTCAGAAGGTGAACTTCCGCCTGATCGCCGCAACCAACCGGGACCTTTTCCTGGAGAAAGAAAAAGGCGGTTTCCGGTCAGACCTTTTCTATCGCCTGGGGGTGTTCATCCTGGAGGTTCCCCCGCTCCGGGAGCGGCTGGAGGAGATTCCCGCCTTCGTGGAGTTTTTCCTCCGCGAAATGGGGGAGACCAAAGAGGTGGATCCCCGGGTGTATGAACGGCTGATGTGCCACACCTGGCCGGGAAACGTCCGGGAACTCCGGAACGTGGTGCGGTATGCGGCCCTGATGAGCCGGAACAACCGCATTACCGTGGAAGACCTTCCTCCCTGGTTGCTTTCCACCTGCCGGGCACCGGAAATCCTCCACCACGGCACGCTGAAAGAGAAGGTGGAGTGCTTTGAAGCCACCATTCTGGAACGTTATCTGGAGGAGACCAACGGCAATCTGGAGGAAGCTCTCCAGAGGCTGGGCATTTCCCGAAGCAGTTTTTATCGCAAACTCAAACGGGCGAAAACGCGAGAATAAGGAGGTTGCCGCATGCAGGTCCGTGTGGGTGCCGCCGTGAGAATGGAAGGTGAGCTTTATCTTATCCTGGATGCCAAGCACACCCACAAGGGTCGCGGGGGAGCCACCATCACGGTGAAACTCAAGAACCTCACCACCGGCGCGGTTCAGGAGGTCACCATCCGGGATCCCGATGCGCTGGAAGAGGTTTTCCTGGAGCGCAAACCCGCACAATACTCCTACAACACGGGGGAAACCTACCACTTTTACGACACCACCACCTTTGAAGAAATCGCCTTCTCCCGATCCCAGATTGAAGACCTCCTGCCCTTCCTGAAAGAGGGCATGGAGGTCACCCTTCTCTATGCCGACGGCAAACCTGTGGCGGTGGAGCCGCCCAACTTCGTGGAACTGGAGGTGGTGGACACGCCGCCCGGCGTGAAGGGAGACACGGTGTCGGGAGGCGGAAAACCCGCCACCCTGGAGACCGGTCTGGTGGTCCAGGTGCCCTTTTTCATTGAAGTGGGCGATGTGGTCCGGGTGGACACCCGAACCCGGAAATACATTGAACGGGTCCGGAAAGGGGGTGGTTCGTGAAGTGGTCCTGGGATGAACTCCTCCGGTTGATTGAAGTGCTGGAACAGCGGAACATCCACGAGATTGAAGTGGAGACGGAAGGGGTGCGCATCCGTCTGCGCAAGGAACCGCAGGGGGTGCTGGTCGGTTCTCCCCCGGCAGTCCAGCCTTCTTCCGCCGGCCAGGCCTCTCCGTCCATGCCTTCCGGCGCGGCGGGTTCCGGGACGACCGAAGTGGCACCGGCCCACACCGCGGAGGACCGTCCGGAAAAGGATTATTACGCCGTGCGCTCCCCCATCGTGGGGACCTTCTACCGGGCACCGGCTCCCGGTGCGGACCCCTTCGTGGAGGTGGGGGATTTCGTGGAGAAAGGGCAGGTCCTCTGCATCGTGGAAGCCATGAAGGTGATGAACGAGATTGAGGCCCCGGTGGCCGGAAAGATCGTGGACATCCTTGTGCAGAACGGCGAACCGGTGGAATACGGGCAGGTGCTCTTCCTGATTGATACCCAGGCCGCCCCCGGATGATCAGCGTTGTTGTCCCGGTTTTCAACGAGGTGGAAAATCTCCCGGAGGCGTGGAGAGAGCTTTCCCGGGTGCTGGAGGATACGGGAGAACCCTGGGAAATCCTCTTTGTGGACGACGGCTCCACAGACGGCTCCTTTGACATTCTGAAACGCCTCCACGAGGAACATCCGGATCGCGTCCGGGTGCTTCGCTTCATCCGGAACTTCGGAAAAACCGCGGCCCTCACCGCGGCCTTCCGGAGGGCCCGGGGGGAGATCATCATCACCATTGACGCAGACCTTCAGGAGGACCCGGCCCACATCCGGGAGTTCCTCCAGAAAATCCGGGAAGAAGGCTATCATCTGGTCTCGGGCTGGCGGAAAAAACGCCAGGATCCACCGTCCAAAACCCTTCCTTCCCGCCTGTTCAACCTTGTGGTGCGCACCACCACCGGGGTTCCCCTCCACGACTTCAACTGCGGTTTCAAGGCCTATCGCCGGGAGGTGGTGGAAAACATCCGGCTGTATGGGGAATTCCACAGGTTCATCCCGGTCCTGGCCGCCTGGAAGGGTTTCCGGGTGACGGAGATTCCGGTCCGCCATCGCCCTCGCCGCCGCGGGAAATCCAAGTTCGGCTGGAAGCGCATGATCCACGGATACATTGACTTCGTTTCGGTCTATCTCCTGACCCGCTTCCTCAAACGTCCCATGCACCTTTTCGGGGGGGTGGGAAGCCTTCTGTTCCTGGCAGGATTGGCCATCAACGCCTATCTGTCCTTTGAAAAGATCGTGTTTCACAGGGGGCTGGGTTACCGTCCTCTTCTCCTTCTGGGAGTGCTTCTCACCTTATCCGGGCTCCAGCTCCTGGTGGTGGGCCTGCTGGGAGAAATGCTCCGGTATCACCACTATGATCCCCGGGATGAATACGTTCTGGAACAGGAACTTCTATAGCCCGGGGCAGGAAAACTCCGTTCCTTCGTGAAAGAAGGGAACCAGCGCAGCCCGGAGCCCGTGCACATAGAGTTCCTTCCGATCCATATCCCCCCGGGTGAGGTATCCGATGGCCCCCAGGTCGTGTTTGGTCATGGAGCGCCCCGTCGCTTCGTCCACAAGGGGACCCAGCTCCTCTCCCGAGAGCAGGCGGGGAATCCACGCGCGGGGAAGGAGAAAAAGCGGAGAGAAACCGATACCCCGCCGTCCCCGGGCGTCCTCAATTACCGCCACGCCAAAGGCAAACCAGCATCCCCAGATCCGGCCGATGCCCCCTTCAATTCCCACGAAAAAGTCCACTTCCTCCGCACCCGGGAGGCTTTTGAGCGCCCGAACCCGGTTCAGCGCCCCTTTCAGGGTTTCTTCCCCCACAGGCTGGGGCGATACACCGCTGTCCACCCTTACCCCTTTCACCGTAACCGCAGGGTGGTGACGCAGAAAGGCTTCACGGGTGGCGGCGACTTTCACCGGATTTTCCGTGCCTACCCAGACGTTCATGGTCAACCTCCATGCCCACAAGGCGCCGGGCGAAAGGGGGCCACCGGTGGCGGACCCATCCGGTGAGACCCGCAAAGGTCTGGATCACCCGGCCCGTCCAGGTGATGAATGGATCCTCCGCAAGCCAGGAGAGCGAGAGAAAAGGAACATAGATGCCAAACCGGAAGCGGGAAAAGGGGTGGGCGTTCCCGCCGTATCCCGCGAAGGCCATCCGGTATCCCGCCCGCCGCACGTCTTCCATCACCACACGGTTGAACCGGTTGAAGGGATAGGACAGGAAAAACACCTCGGTCTCAAGGAGGTCCTCCAGCACTTCCCGGGAACGGCGGAGTTCCCGCTCCCGTTCCCGCGGGGTGAGGCGGGTGAGATCCGGATGGGTGTGGGTGTGGGACGCCACCACCCAGCCAGCGCGGTGAAGCTCCAGAAGGTGCTCACGGTCCATGTGATAAAGCCTTTTCCCGAAGGTGGCATCCCACGAGACCCGCCGCCCCATGGATCCCG
>WFYF01000231.1 GCA_015490255.1 Caldifarciminota bacterium | reverse complement strand
CTTGCAGAGGGTGCGCCCGGAGAACTGGAGCGAGAGGTTCTGGAAGCGATGGGGCTTACGGAAGAGCGCCTCCTGCGGCTCCCGGTGCGGGGGACCCGGAGGGCGGTGGTGGCCTTCCCCGAAGCGGTGATCCCGGGTCCGGAGGGGTTAGAGGTGGTCCTTCCCCCCGGGGCCTATGCCACGGTGATGCTGGAACACCTGGGGTTTCGGGTGCTGGGTGGGTGATTTTGCTGATTTTCGGTGCAAACTGTGGAGGTATGCAGATGAAAGTGAAAGGACGGCTGGTGTTCCATAATGTGGGCCAGGGGATGTTTTACTCGGGTGACCTGTCCGTCACGCAGGCCAATCCATCTCAACCAAAGTCGTTCCGATTCGTTTATGACTGCGGAGCACACCCGCGGAACCGTTACCTGAAAACAGCGATTGAACGATATCATAACGATTGCGCCGGGAAGCCAGAAATAGACATGCTGATCCTCTCCCACCTTCACCGGGATCATGTGAGCGGCGTGGATAGGCTCTTGAAAAAGTTCCAGGTGGGCTGGGTCCTGCTCCCGTATCTTCCTCCCCTGGCACGTCTTTTCCTTGCCGTGCTGCAACATTCTGCCCGAACACCCATCTGGTACTTCTCCTTCCTGAAAGATCCCGTGGGCTTCCTCCTGGAAAGGGGTGTGGGGAAAGTGGTCCTCATCGGGGGTGGCGGAGAGGGGAGCAGGAGAGAAGATGAAGACATGCCTCCGCCTGAGCCCTTCATGGGAGAAGGAGATCTCATCCAGGACAGGCTGTCTGATGATCCCGACCTTCGCGGGAGAATTGCCTCACAGGATCCAGAGTGGGAAACTTATCTGAAGAAGGGCCATCTCCTTGCGAAATCGCAGCATGGGTATCTTCTGGCCCTGAGGCTCTGGGTGTTTCGGTTTTTCACCTGCCCGGTCTCCGATCAGGATCTCAGGGAATTCCGTGAGTGCGTGAAGCAACTCCCGTGCCCGGATCCCAGGGCATGTATCATGGATCCCGATCACAGAAGAAAACTCCGGCAGTGTTATGAAGGGAAATTACGATCTCTGGGAAGCCGGCCATCGGAACGCCTGAACAATGCATCGCTTGTGGTTTATCATGCTCCCTTGCAGAACAAGTTCAGTGTTCTGTCCACATGGTGTTTGGTTTCTCCTGCTTTCTGCC
This sequence comes from Caldifarciminota bacterium, assembly GCA_015490255.1. Lineage (GTDB taxonomy): Bacteria > Hydrothermota > Hydrothermia > S141-80 > S141-80 > S141-80. The sequence goes on along the minus strand of WFYF01000231.1, from coordinate 2,817 downwards.
CTTTCCCCATCCGCCCCTGGCGATGCCATTTCGGTGAGGATTCCCGGTTTGGGCATCTTTTGATGGGGGACCTGGATCTCAACCGTTGCTTTCAGGATCTGACCCATCGTTTCGGCACTTTGCTCGGAAACGTTTGTGTGGCGTCTCTCCCTCACCATGGCGCCTGGAGCAACTGGAACGAAGACATTCTTCAGGAAACGGACTGCCCCCTCTGGGTGGTCAGTGCCGGCCTCGGAAATCCATATGGACATCCTTCCTTAAGGGTTCTGGAAAGCATCATGGATCACGATTGCTGTGTTTGTTGGTCCAGCGAACTGGCCCCTCTCGTGATTGAACAGGAAGTGGGGTGGTGACGGTGAAACGTTTTTGTCTCCAAAGCGGATGGGTCCCGCCTGATGTCCCACCCAGGGGGATCAGTGTTTCAGGGGAGTTTCGTGGAAAGTCAAGGGTTTCTCCCCGCCGTGTGCAGCTGGATTCAGCGCGATGTTGATTTGCCCGGAAGAGGGTGCCATAAACCCGACGAGGACATTTCAAACCAGGTTCCCTGTGCGTGATGATCGCTCACGCGCGAGCCCGGGACCCAGCACAGTCCCTGGATTTGGAGGCCCCGATTCCACAGGCCAAGGACCTCCCGGTCTCCTTTCATCCGGGTTCCCGAATCAGCGACGGTATGGGCCAGCACGGTATCTGTCCGCAGTTTGGGGGAATCGGTGTGCAAATCCACAGATCTCCCGAAAAAATCGGTTGCGTCCTGAAACATAGCCCGCTCCAGCCTTCCCAGGCCATACCGCGTATCCGCACCCACAAAAAGCTCTGTGAGCTCCTGTATCTGTTCTGCAAATTCCTCTCCCTTCACAAAGACATAGCCCGCAAAGGCAACCGGGCTTTGACGGTCTTTCCACAGGGGAAGAACGATTTCCGTCTCCCGGAGGGTGCCATCCTGGACCGTGTCCGTCAACGGATCAATGGCTGTGGCCGGAAGGGTGGAGAGAAGCCTGATCCGGAATTTCCGGTGAGGCAGCACATCGCCGCCATCCTCCCGTTTCCAGATCAGCCCCTCTCTTGAGAATTCGGGTAACCATGCCCACCACAGACGGTCCACTTCCTCCGCCGGAAAGAGATAGGACAGGCGGGTTTCGTTTCTTAGCGCATTGCCCATTCTTTGATAGTCATCAGACGAAGCGTAGGCATGGCGCCTCCGCGTCAGCTCAGCGATCAGAGCTCCCCAGAAGGTGTGCGCAGGGATATAAAGCCTCGTCCGGGCCAGTGAACCCGCCGGGACCCTTCCCACATGCAACGGGGATCGCAGTTGCCAGATCCAGCGGTAAAGCGTCCAGCTCATGAAGCACTGCTTCCTTTGGCTTTTAGATGATAGCGTGCATAGGAAAAGGCCGTGCGTAACAGGTCGCGAACGAAAAGGAGATCGTCTAAATCTTCGGCTAAGCGTTGGATGGCATCAAAGACATCGTTTGTCGCATCCACCTTGTGGCCGAAAACTTCGGGTTTTCTCAAGAAATTTAATACTCGCTCAGTAACAGGACGCGCAACTTGGTTATGGCGAGCACGGAGATAGAGAAACATGGCATAGGGCCCTTGCTCTTCAAGCACGCTCATTAATACATTGACAGTCTTTTCATCCATGCCTCGGATATCGGCCAGGCGCCGACCCAACTCGGCGCACTGTATGTCCAAGTTGATCATTGGGGCCTCGCCCATTGTTATGCCTCCTCGTTTTCTCCTGCGGTTTCGGATGAACTTAGATTGGCGAGATCATCTCCAACACAGTTGATCCTTTGGCCAGCCTTGGCTTTGTTCTCGTATAGAACTTCCAACCGTCCCATACCCCGCGTGCCCATGCCGCCGATGCCCAGATGTTTGAGATAAGGGTGGGCTTGTTTCACCTTTTCGTGCACTTCCTGCGGGCTGGACACAGCTGTGATGGGTTGGCCGTGTATGCGGAAATGCCCTGGGTTCCTGGCGATGATTTCCCACACCAGCACCGTGCCGCGGGGCAAAGCCTCGTAAGAGAACAACGCCCCTTCCTTCGCTGCTCCGGTTTCCGGATTGATGGAAACCGAGGTGCGGACCTCCAGGTTGCTGTTCACAATGTGGGTGAAGAGGTGGTCGGGAACCAGGGCAAGGCGATTCAAAATGTAGTCGGGCACCTTGAAATCTTTCAGATGCTTTCGGATGTCATGCATCTGGTTGCACTGCCGGGTCTCCAGCAACAACCAGCCCAGGTTGAGGGGATGTCCCGGTTCCTCGGCCAGGTACACGGCATTCTTATCCACACCGCTTACCTCCAGGCCCGCCCATTCCAGCGCTATGGGCGAGGTGACCCACATGGGGCCTCGGCGGGTAGGCACAGGGAAGAGCAGCACATGGGCGTCGCTGAGTGCGGCCAGCCCAGCAAAGCCGCTCGTGCTGCTGGATCCGTGAGCAAAGCCAAAAACCGTGCAAACCGGGCAATCCGGCTGACGGCAATGACCGCGGTTATTGTCGAGCCCCAGGCCGGCACAGTCGGGGTAGTAGGGTTTCTGTCGAACTTGAGGTTGTTGGCCGGATTGAGATGCTTGCTGGATTTGCTGCTGCCGATCTTCTTCCTCGTGCATTGCCACGTAAGTCCGGTACACCCCCGCCAGGCTGGAACCTGGAATCTTGGGTACCTGGGTGACCGGGTCACGGACGATAGTCAGGTCCACCCGGCCGATGCGGGCGCCACCCGTTCCCACGTGGATGGGGTCCAGTGCGATACCGATTTGCAGAAACGTTTCATAACTCGCCATGATTACCCTCCTTTCACACGCTTTCTTTGAG
>WFYF01000230.1 GCA_015490255.1 Caldifarciminota bacterium | reverse complement strand
GTTTTGGCGTGGCCCTGGAATCCCGATACCTCCTTCTGATATTCAGCAAAGGCCGCGCGTCCCAGGGGCAGGATCTGCCCTTCCAGGGCCACGCCAAAACGCCATCCCTGAGCGGAGACGGGCCCTGCCAGAAGCAGGATGCACAGGAACAGCTTGTCCGACGCTCTCTGTGCCACGATCAGTAACCCTGCCTTCCAGGCTCTGCTGACCCGATCCCGTTCCTCGGATAGGATACGTGCCGAACGAAGGAAGTTCAACACGATCTTGACACACCGCCGCCTTTCCATCAAAATATTGATAAATTTAAATATGTCAAAATCAGGTGGTGGGGTATGCGGATTCAGGAGGTTGTGAAAGCCCTGGCTGACCCGACGCGGAGAGCCATTCTGGAGGCCCTCCGGGAGGAGGATCTCACGCCCTCCGAGCTTCTGGAGCGGGTTTCGGTGTCGCAGCCCACCCTGTCCCACCACCTGGACCGCCTGCGCCGGGCCGGCCTGGTTCGGGCCCGGAAGGAAGGGCGTTATGTGCGCTATTCACTGGATATGAGTGCGCTGGATCTTTTGATCGCTTATCTTCTTGAACTCAGGAACCGGGAGGAAAAACCATGAACTGGATCCGACGGGATCGCTGGAGTCTGCTCTTTCTGGCTTTTGCCGGGGCCCTCACCGCCCTTCTCTGGCCCCGTCTGGGCCCGGAACTTCCCGTCCACTTCAACGTTCACGGCGTGGCCGACGGATTCGCCCCCACCCCGAAAGCCGTGACCATCTGGCTGACCCTGCTCCTTGCAATCTATGTCCTCACCACCTTTCTTCCCCGGGTGGATCCCTTCTGGCGGCGCATTCGGGATCGGTATGACGTGATTCTGGCCCTCCGGGACGTCCTTCTCGGGATCTTCACGGTGTTCTATGCCCTCACCCTCTATGCCGGAGTGAAAAGGCAGTGGGACCCCCACTGGATTCTTTTCGTGATGGGTGCGCTTTTCATCGGGCTGGGGTATCTTCTGCCCCGCCTGCCCCGGAACTTCTTCGTGGGCATCCGCACGCCCTGGACCCTCGCTTCCGAAAAGGTGTGGCGTCGCAGCCACCAGGTGGGAGGGGTGTGGATGCTCGCCACCGGTGCGGTGCTGGTGCTCATGGGATTCCTGCGCGTCCCGCCCATCTGGGGCTTTGCACTCCTTCTGGCGGTGGTTCTTGGCGTGGGGATCGTCTATCCTTTTGTGCTCTACACCCGGCAGAGAGAACCGGACCTTTGAGTTGAGGTTCGGACAGAACTTCTGCCCTCCACCTGCCGGGGTCCCCAGGGATTTCCTTCGGAAATCCCTGGGGTGCGCTCAGAAAAGCCGAATGGCGAAAAGCACACCGTCCCGCACGGGATAAACCGTGACCAGCCAGGCGGGATCGTGGAAGAGATCCGAAAGAAACCGCCGCATGGCCGACACCCGTTCATCCCCCTCATCCTCAAAGAGATGCCCGCCTAAAAACACGTTGTCCGCAAGGAGCACCCCACCCGGACGCAGGCGGGTTCGGGTCAGGACCAGGGCGTCGGGATAACGTTTCTTCTCGTGGTCAAAAAACACCAGATCCAGGCTGCCGTCAGGCTGGGTCTCCAGGGCCTCCACCGCATCCCCCCGGATGAAGGAAAAGGAAACCGGGAACCCTCCCCGCTCAAGATAGTGCCGGGCCCGCTGCAGATGATCCGTGTCATAGTCCGTGAGCAGCAGCTCCCCTTCCTCCATCCCCTTGGCCATCCAGTAGGCGGAATATCCGAACCCGCTCCCGAGTTCCATCACCCGTTTCGGCCGGAGCAGCCGGGTGACCTGCATGAGGAAGTGTCCCACCACCGGCCCCACAATGGGGAAACGCTCCTGACGGGCCACCTCCTCCATCTCCGCCAGCACGTCGTCACTGTGGGGGGAGATCTCCAGAAGGCGGGAGATAAACCTTCCCACAGGATCAACCAGAGGTCCGAAATCTCCTGGAAAATCGGGCATAGGTCTCCTCCTGTTGCTCCAGATGGGCCACCACCCGGGCCAGCACAAAGAACCAGTCGGAAAGGCGGTTGACATACGCAAGCAGGTGGGGAGATATCCGCTCTTCTCCGGCAAGCCGGACCACGACCCGTTCCAGCCTCCGGCACACCGTGCGGCACACGTGGAGAAAGGCCACCGCCGAACTCCCGGCAGGAAGGATAAATTCTTTCAAAGGAGGAAGATGGGCGTTCCACCGGTCAATTTCTTTCTCAAGCCGCTTCACGTGGGCTTCTGCGATGCGGGGTGCTTCTCCGGGCAGGGGGACCGCGAGATCCGCCCCCACCGTGAAAAGTTCGTGCTGGAGGGTCTCCAGCCGCCGGTTGAGTTCCTCATCCTGCAAGAAACTTCGCACCACCCCCACAAAGGCGTTCAGTTCATCGGCGGTGCCCATCGCCTCCACCCGGAGAGAGCCTTTGGAAACCACCTGTCCCCCACCCACCTGGGTGTTCCCTTCATCCCCGAAACGGGTATAAACCCGGGTGATTCTCATGGTTTCTCCTCACAGGGAACCTCTTCAAAGCCGACGTCTCCCTCAAACCGGGGAATCTGAACCACCTGATAGGGCTGGCTGAAGGCGGGCAGCACGATGGCCCCTTCGGGGGGCTCACAGATCTCCACGAACACGGTGAGGACATCGCCTTTGGCCACGATTTTCTGCACCCGCACAGAACGGTTCATCACGCCCCGGGAACCGCTTGCCACCAGGATGAGCATGGCGTCTTCAAAGGAAACCGCCGGCTGTTCGGGAGGAGGGATTTTCCCCGCAGCGATCTTCGCCCACACGCTGTCCCAGGTCGCGGCATCCCGGATCACCGCGAAGGTTTTTTCCTGGATCTGGGAGGCTTTCCCCTCTGCGATCACCTCAAAGGGGATCTCACGAGCCGGAGAACCGAAAGCAAGCAATATCCACACCATCACGGCATTCCTCCTCAGGGTGTGCGTTTGGGAAGCAATCCCTCTTCGTCATACACAAAACGCTCCAGACCCGGGGTCACCGGGATTTCCGCCTCGGTGGAATAGGCCAGGCGATAGGTTCCGGACCGGTCCACATCCACAAACACGAAGGCCATGGAAGGCCGATAATAAATCCAGTGTTCCTGCGGCGGGATGTTCCGGAGTTCGGAATAGAACAGCCGGCGATCGGGAGGCCCGAAAACCAGATAAATCCGCCCCCGATCGGTGAGATAGGGCGCCTTTCCCGGTTCCCGGAAGTGTTCGTTCACATACTGTAGGCGCTCCCGAAAGGTGGCGAAGACCTCGGGTGAAAGAAAGGAAAGGTGGCGGCGAAGAAAATAGACTTTCTGGGTCCGGCCCAGCGATCGGAAGGTCTGGCGCAGATGGTCCGGCAGGAAATAGGCCAGGGCCTCCATCAGCGTGTCCGAGAAGGGTGGCGCCTCATACAGAAAGGCCGTGCGAAGCACTTTGCGGGCTCCATCCATCTGGAGGATCACCTGAAGAATGTGACGTCCGGAGACGCCCACGTCTTCCAGGGGGACCCGGCCGGGAAAGGGGGTACGCCACCGGGAAAGAAGGAGCCGAACCGGCTTTGTTTCGCTCTGCAGATTGCCCGTGGAATCCAGCACGAAGGCGAAAAGCAGAGCAGTGTCCGGCTCTTCCGCATAGACCTCCAGATAGAAATGGAGGGTATCATGTTGCCAGGAAACACGCCGGAGAGGATTGGGTTTGCCGTCCGGTTGAAGGAGGATCAGGCTGGAGGTGGCGAGGCCCTTCGGGCGGGGACACCGGGCGGTGAAGGCAAGGGAATCTGTGTCCCGGGAGGTTTCCACCCGGAAAAGCAGGTCGTGTCTGCCCTCGGGCAGTGTGATCTGGACGGGTTCAATAAAGAATTCATGCTGGGTTTTGAGCACTCGGGTCCAGGTGAGCACTCTGGGAATTCGGACCTCAAACCGGTAAGAATCCGGCGTGCCCGGCAAGACCAGGTTGAGCTGAAACCGGCAGGTGTCCCGGGAGACGTAAAACCGGGCGGGCTCAAGGGCAAAGGTTCGCCCCGCCGAAGGCAGCAACCCCGGGACTTCAGGGGAAAAGGCCAGGAGGATCAGTGTCCACAAGGGTATACACTCCTGTTCCCTGTCGGTCCACGAACACGAAGATCATGCGGCGAGGTCGCTGGTCATAGATCCACACCTCGCTGGGCCGGGCATCCAGCTCAAAGGGACGGCGTTCCACCCAGTCGGGTGGTCCGTATTTCAGATACACCAGGCCCTGATGGGTGCGGTATCCGGGCAGGGTCCCCACACCAAACTGGCGGTTCACCACCCGGAGCTTTCGCCGGAACGCTGCGTAGTGCTCAAGGAAAGGCGTGGCGGGGTTGGGATCCGTGCTTCGCCATGCCGCCCAGAACCGTTTCCTTCGGGCCTCCGGAGAGAGTTCCATAAATCCCGGAAACGTGCTGTCCGGAAAGGCGATCTGAAGGAGAAACAGGATTTCTTTCCACCGCCGGTCGGGCAGCCCCCGGAGTCCCCACACCGCAAAGCGGAGTTCCTGGCGTTCCGTGCCCTTCTCCACCGTGAGGGTGTATTCTCCGTCGTGGAAGGCCGCTGCCGGCAGAGCGAGGGGCACAAGGGTATCGGAAACCGGTCCGGCCTGGATTTCCCGGGGGGATGCCTTCTCCTGCCGTACGGTCACCCGGAGGCTTCCGGGTTCAGGAAGGTGGATCTGGAAGCGAAAGGTGTCCTCCGTGGTGAACACGGGCAGGCGAAGGTTCCCGTCCCGATCTGTGGCGTATACGGCGAAGGGCAAGGTGTGCAGAGTCCGCTCCAGCTTGAGAAAGGTGCGGCCGTGGGTCCGGTCATACAGGGTGAGGCGGAGGTGAACCACGCTGTCCACGGGCTTTACAGGAAGGACCAGATCCCGGAAAACCTGCACTTCTTCAGAGAGGGAAAGGGTTTCGTTCAGAAAACCTGCGGAAGGCCGGGCGCCTTCTGCCTGAAAGGCGATTT
>WFYF01000229.1 GCA_015490255.1 Caldifarciminota bacterium | reverse complement strand
TTGACGTTGCGCACCACAAGATAGCCCACCTCGTCCACCACGGGATTTCCTGCCTCATCCACCACATCGGCTTCCACCCCGGGCACGGCGGTGTTGAAGGACAGCGGCGCGATGGGGCGCACCACCACGCAGCCCAGAATCCCTCCGGAAATCTCGGTTCCACCGGAATAGTTGAGGATGGGCGCCCGCTTTCTTCCAAGATGCTCAAAAGTCCACCACCAGGCCTCCTCCGTCCAGGGTTCCCCCGTGGACCCGATGGCCCGGATGCCATCCAGGTCCTGGCGGCCCAGCCAGTCCTCCACCCGTCCCCGGACAGCCCGGACGAAGGTGGGGGAGAGCCCCACCAGACCGGCCCGGTGCCGGAGCCACACGTCAAACAACCGGTGGGGTTCGGGATAATCCGGCGCGCCGTCATACAGCAGGACGGTGGCCCCCAGCATCAATCCGCCCAGGACCAGCCAGGGTCCCATCATCCAGCCCAGGTCGGTGAGCCAGGTGATCACGTCCCCTTCCTGGACGTCAAACAGGTGGATCATATCCTGGGCCGCCTTCACCGGGAACCCGGCGTGGACGTGGACCGTGCCCTTGGGGCGGCCCGTGGTCCCGGAGGTATAGATGAGCATGAACGGAGTCTCTCCGGGAAACCAGGGATAGGTCTCTACCGGAGAGGCGGCAAACACCTCTTCCGCAGGTGTGATCCCCGAACCCCCGGGCGGCGGATCAAACATGATAACATGGTTGAGGGAGGGAAGGTCCTGAACGGCTTTCTGTGCGATGTCCAGAAGGCGTATCGCCTTTCCCCTCCGGGAGGTTTGCCCCTGGGTGATGAGCATCCGGGCCGCGCTGTCTTCCAGGCGAATGCGTACGGCCTCCACGCCGAATCCGGAGAAGAGAGGCACAGCGATGCCCCCTGCCGCCGACACCCCCAGGAGGGCCACCACCGCATGGAGATTGAGCGGCAGGAAGATGCCCACCCGATCCCCCGGGGCAAGGCCCAGATCCACCAGACCCGCGGCGAAGCGGCGGACCTGTTCGTCCAGTTCGCCGTAGGTCAGCGAAACCACTTCGCCGTTTTCCTTCTCCCAGATCAGGGCGATCCGGTCCGGGTGAAGGGAGGCCCGCCGCCCGACGGTCCACCACGCCAGATTGGTCTTTCCCTCAGGAAACCAGCGGGGCCAGGGTTTTCCCCGGGAGAGATCCAGCACCCGGGAGAAGGGGACAGGCCAGGGGAGATCGGCATCTTCAAAGAACCAGCGCCAGAAGGTTTCGGGATCCCGAAAGGAACGCTCAAGGAAGCCCTGGTAATTCAGACCCCGCTTTTCCAGGATACCGGATAACCGGCTTTTCCGTGGATAGGATGCCGGTTCCCAGGCCGGTTCCGCCATCAGGAAGGCGAATAGGTCTTGGTGGCGTTCCCGAGGTGGATGTTCATCTGCTCCATGATGCTGAAGACCTTTTCACCGACGGCACGATACACCGCAAAGGTGGCCAGGGCAATGAGCCCGATGATCATGGCATATTCCACCGCCGTTGCCCCTTCTTCGCCGGTCACGAGACGACGGACGATGTCCAGAACCTTCATAGACCACCTCCCTCAGGTTTGGTCCTGTTTATAATATAGTCCGCAGAAGCCTCTCTGTCAACCCCCTGGGGTTTGTCAAAAAAATACTGGGGCCAGGGTATCTCTGGACAATTTCCGGCGGCGTCTCGCGCCAGGAGGTATGAAAACAACCAAAACAAAAAGGGCTTCCGTGAGTGCCACCGTGAGGAAGGACAGCGTCCGCAGGTTCATCACCAACAGGAGCATGAACAACGCTTTCCTCACGTACACACGCTCACGCAACGGCTTCCACTTCATCCCCGCCGCTCCAAATATCCCTTCAAAGTTCCAGTCCTTCCCTTCGCGATCCCTCACACGTATCCCTCGCTTCATCAACACATACACCCCCTTACCCGTCACCACGTTCGCATCTCCACGAAACTCCTTCGCACACCATCCATCGCTCCTCTCCACAACTCGCTCCACCAGCTTCTGGTCTGCTTCCCATTTCTCCCCAACCTCCCCATCCACGATCTCCCAATGCTCCATTCCCAACGCCCCTCGTACTAACCTCGCCACAACCAGCATCTTCTCCCCTTTCCGCTCCAAAACCTCTACCTTCCCTTTCGCCCCAGGACGCTTCCGCTTCACCTTCATCCGCCCAAGCCTGCGCTTCACACTCCCATCGGCATGCACCGCTTCGCTTACCCATGAGGCCCTCAACCGGATCAAAACCCCCAACATCTCCATAGCCTCCCGCCAAATCTCCTCCGGTATCCTCTTCACCTGCGCATGCAGATTCTGAAACGTCCCTACCTTCACCTCCCAGGCCACGCTCCGATACGTCCGGTTCTCCAACATCCGAAGCAGCGCCGCATATATCAGGTTCTTCAACGGATACTTCCGCGGCCTCCCAGGCTTCTTCTTCCGCGCTTCCACCCGGCTCGCTATCCACGCCGCTATTACCCACAAATCCTCCTTC
>WFYF01000228.1 GCA_015490255.1 Caldifarciminota bacterium | reverse complement strand
GGGAGGAGGTCTTCGGTCCCGTGGCGGTGCTGGAGACCTATGCAGATTTTGAAGAAGCGCTGGAGAGGGTGAACGACAGCCGGTATGGCCTCCAGGCGGGTCTGTTCACCCGGGACATTCAGAAAATCCTCCGGGCCTTTGAGGCGCTGGAAGTGGGAGGGCTGATGGTGAACGATGTGCCCACCTATCGGGCGGACATCATGCCCTACGGAGGGGCGAAGGCTTCCGGTCTGCTCCGGGAGGGCCCCCGCTATGCCATGGAGGCCCTCACAGAACCCCGGGTGATGGTGGTCACGGATCTGCCTGAGCGCGGATGATCACTTCCCCAGAATGTCGTTGATGGGAACGGCGTCCACAAGCTTTTGCAGAAATAGAGGAATTCGGAAAGTGCCTGCTCCACATCCGAAAGATAGAGTGTGTCTTTGAACGTGACCCACGTATCCAGCACGAGCAGAGAGTCTTTCGGGATGAAACTGGCCCGGATGGGATGATACCGAAGATTGACCCGGTTTTCCATTTTCAGGACCTCGGGCGGGGACGCGTCCGGTGGGGTGCTCAGGGGAAACATGATGTAAAGATAATCCAGCCCGCTCGAATAGGTTCTGGGTGTGATCAGGAAAGTGTAGGTGGATTTCTCCTTGGTGTAGCGGATGCTGACCAGATCCTGATCCACCGTCTGAACTGTGATGAAAGGCGAGTTTTCGAGGAGTGGCTGAAGGGCCTGGGCAGCCTCGCTGTCGTTGGTGCCTGCATAGATCATCACCCGGGAGGAATCTCCCCCCGCCCCGAGCAACATCAGCAAAGCGACAAGATGCATATACCTCCTCCTGTGCTGAGGGGCATGCCGGCCCCGTGGATGGAAAAACCATACACCTCCCGCCCGGATCGGTCAAGTTTCTCCTGCACCAGCCTGAAGGAGGTGAACCCATGTGGGTGATCTGCGGGGGTGGCATTGTGGGGCTTGCCATTGCCCGGGAGGTGGTCCTGCGGGGTGCGGGACCGGTGCTGGTGCTGGAAGAGGAGGAGGATGTGGGACGACACGCCTCCGGGCGGAACTCGGGGGTGCTTCATGCAGGCATCTATTACCCCCCGAACAGCCAGAAGGCCCGGTTCTGTCTGGAAGGGCACCGCCTGCTCCGGGCCTATATTGAGGAAAGGGGCCTGCCGCTCCTGGCCACCGGGAAGGTGGTGGTGGCCCGCAGGGAAGAGGACCTTCCGGAACTGGAAGAAATTTACCGGCGGGCCACCGCCAACGGCGCCCCCATCTCCTGGGTGGACGAGAAGGAGCTTCAGGAGCTCTTTCCCGGTGCCCGGACGGTGGAGCGGGCCCTGTTCACCCCCCTCACCGCCACCACCCTGCCTCGCCGGGTAATGGCGGCCCTTCGCCGGGATCTGGAAGAGATGGGGGTGGCGTTTCGCTTCGGGGTGCGCTGTCTGGGGCCGGCAGGATCCGGGAAACTCCGCACCACGGCCGGGGTGTTCCCCTTCTCCCGGTTTGTCAATGCTGCGGGGATGGGGGCGGACCGCCTGGCCCACGCTTTCGGACTTGCCCGTCACCTCCGGATTCTTCCCTTTCAGGGGATCTATTACCGGCTGCATCCCCGCCTGGCGCCCCGCATCCTCCGGAATCTCTATCCCACGCCCCGCCGGGGTCTTCCCTTCCTCGGCGTGCACTTCACCCCCTGGCCCGACGGACAGGTCTGGGTGGGGCCCACCGCCATCCCTGCTCTCGGACGGAAGCACTACGGCATTCTGCGAGGCGTGGACCGGGAAGCCCTGGCCATTCTCCTTCGGGAGGTGGTGCTGTTCGTGCGGGACCCCGCCTTCCGGGCCCATGCCCTTCTGGAGGTGCGCAAATACCTCCGTCGTTTCTTCTATGCCGATGCCCGGGCCCTTTTCCCGGAACTCCGTCCGGAGGACCTCCTGCCGGAGCGGCGGGTGGGGCTCCGGGCGCAGCTGGTGGATGTGAAGCGGGGACGTCTGGTGATGGATTATGTGGTGGTGGAAGACGGCGACACCCTGCACATCCTGAACGCGGTTTCCCCGGCGTTCACCAGCGCCTTCGCCTTCGCCCGGCATCTGGTGGGATCTGGAGTTTGATGAACGGTGAGGGCAAAAGGCGCGGCGGGGGCCCTGAGGCCCCCGCCGCATCGCCTCCACCATCTCCACGGCCCTTCAGCGCACCCACACCACCCGCTTGCGGAAAGTCCGGGGGAGATCCTCCTCCTGCCAGATCAGAAAATACACACCCCGTGCGGGAAGGCGTCCCACGGTCCGGCTCCCGCGAACCTCCCCCGAAAACCGGAATACCCTCCGTCCCAGAAGCGTGTAAACCTCCAGGTTCACCCGGGCGTTTCCTTCTGCCACCAGCAACCCTCCTGGCGCCAGATAAGGTCGGATCCGGTAAGAACGCACAGTCCCCTCTGCAACCCGGGTGAGGGCGGTGTCCACAAGGAACCGGACGATCCGGGGATAGAGCGGTGCACCCGTGGTGTTCCCGACCACATAGAGGGAAAATCGGGAACCGCTTTCCGGAACCAGATGCACCCCCGTGGGCGCGATGGGATAGGCAAACTGCGTGTCCACCTGACCCGTTGTGCGGTCCACCCACACCTGCCCCGGCGTGATTCCGCTGCTCAGCAGGGCATACCAGCGACCCAGCTCCACCAGGTGGGTGCCCATCACGAAAGGTGAGAGCGTGTCCACTCGGAGTTCGGCAAGGTTTGCGGGATCCAGAAGATGCACAAAGGTGGTGTCGTTGCGATCCAGCACCACATAGATCGCAGAATCGCCAAGCACCAGGTTTGAAACGGCCCGGCTGCCCCTGTCTGTCTGCCACGGTGTGCTCGCACAGTTGCCCAGCGTGTCACACCGTTCCACATAGAACGAGTCGTTCACAGGATCCTGGAACAGCACCGCCACGCCGGAAGCCCCCACCGCCGCAAGCCCCAGGTTATCCGTTCCCGAACCGGGATTGAGATCCACCGCCCAGGTTGTCCCGTCCACCTTCAGAGCCGTCACCCGCGCTCCATCCGAAAGCCCCTGCACCGCATAGGCCCATTCCCCTTCCATCCTGCACTGCACCCCCGCATTCAGGGTGGAATCGCTCGTGACGGAAGCGAGGGGGGTCAGGGTGGTGAGATCCAGCAGTGTGAGATGGACCGCTCCGCCAAAGTTTCCGTGGCACACCGCCAGGGTATCCCCCTGAACATCCACGTTCAGGAGCACCTGTCCCCCGGGAAGGCTCCAGGACCCGGGGCGAAGGGAACCTGTGGTCCGATCCAGGCTCAGGAACGTGCCGCTGGAGTTGACGAAAAGCACCCAGGGTGCGCCCATAAAGCCGGTATCCACGGAAGCAAGCGTGAAGGTGAGGATGGTGTTCAGGGTGGTGTCCATGGAGAAAAACCGGGGAGGTTCGGGGCCGAAGGCCTGGAAGACCGTATAGAGCGTATCGTTGATCACATGGCTCTGGGAGAAAGTTCCTGAAAGCTCGCCGATCACCGGGAAGGAGTCTGCGAACAGGGGGGCGCTGGAGCCCAGGTCCGCAAGATTCCACTGCTGGACGAACACCGTATCCCCTGTGGGCGCAAGACGTGTAAACCACACCGTCCCGCCGTTTGCGTTCCCCGGAAGATCTTTCACCGCCGGATAGCTCAAATATCCCGCCAGAGCCGGTTCACTCACGGTCTGCGAATCCGGCACACCGCCGTTGTCCCGGACCCGGAAGAAGTCTCCTCCCAGGGTCCGGAACCAGCATCCCCCGTCGTCGTCTCCGGTCCGGAAACCGTTGAAGAGATCTCCGGAGGGGTGTTCCAGGCTCAGGACGTTACCACTCCGCAGGGAATAGATGCGCAGGGAGTCCACGCTTCCCGTCCGATAGGCCAGACACACGCCCGGATCCGGCGTGCCCACACCGTTGGAAAGGGCGAAGGTCCCGGAGGATGTCACGGCGGTGTCCAGCACAAGATCGCTCCACGAAGAGGACGTAAAGGTCCAGATCCGGAGGATCACGGTATCCCAGCTCGGCTGTTCCGCAAGCACCACGTTGAGGGTATCCCCCGAAGGATTCACCACCATGAGGGGACCAGGGATGGTTCCGCACTGTCCCGCATCCACCGGGTTGGGGATGGGCACTTCCCCGTTGATGGGGTGGTAGGCCTTGAGATAGCAATCGTTGTTTTTCACGTAGTGCACAAAAAACGAGGGCATGGTCGGCCAGGGGGATGCGGCTTCCGCGTTCCAGGCCAGGGTTGCCATATTCGGGAAGGCGGGCAGGGTGGAAAAGGTGTCTATCACAAACTGCTGAGGAATACCCAGCGAGTGAAGAGAGGTGTCATAGACCATCAGGTCCGTCACCAGGAGATACTGCGTGTTGTCCGTCTGGACGGAGACAACGCAGAAATAATACACAGGTCCGGGCGGCATCCCCGGAAGGTCGCAGGGTTCTCCGATCACGGAGAGATACTGATAGCCTGGAATGGGAAAAAGGGTGAACGTGTCCACCTGCCAGCCAGATGCACTATACACCACACCCTCCACCCGCATGGAGTCGTTGAAGGGGTTCAGCACCAGTCCCACCCCATCGGGGTGAAAGATGGGCTGCCCATAGGAGATCCCGGCAACGGCGGGGCTTCCTCCCGCATTGGTGATCGCCAACCGGGAACCCATCCCATCGGCGATCATGGTGTAGACCGGGGACGAGGGATCGGCCTGGCCGAAGAAATACGCCAGGCTCATGATGGAGAGGGTATCCTGGATGGGATACACCGTATCCCGGCTCACCTGGATTCCCAGCGCGGCCATCACCATCCACCACACCATTCTGCACCTCCTGTTTGCGTCTCTGGCTTTCAGCCGGGCAGTATGGTACGGACTCCGGTGCGTACAGCATGTGAGAAAAGTCACATCCTGTCCGGATCATGCCGGAGGTTTCCGCACAAGAGAAGCGTCCGGTTTGCAGGGGTCGGCCCTGGTTTGATGGGACGTTCTCCCGTCCGTATACTTTGCACCGAGCGGAGGGAAAGCGATGGAACAGGTCAGTCCGACCCGGATGAACCTTCTGCTCCTGCGGCGCCAGATCAAGGTGGCGGAGCAGGGGGTCCGGTTGCTCAAAACCAAACGGGATGCGCTGTTTGCCGAATTCCGGAAGATGATTGAGCCGCTTCTGGAACGGGAGCGGGAGCTGGATCGGGCCCTTCAGCAGGCCACCCGCGTGCTCACCCTGGCCCTGGGCGTGGACGGTCCGGAGCGCCTTGCCTCCACCGCCATGGTCACCCGCCGCAAAGATCTTGCCCTGGAGATGAAAGAGCGGAAGATGTGGGGCGTGAAGATGCTGGATATTGCGGGGGTGAAACTCCGCAGGCGCTTTGTGGATCGGGGATACAGTCCTCTCACCGTGTCCACCCGGATTGATTTCGCCGCAGAGCGTTTTGAGGAAGCGGTGGAGATCCTCCTCGCCCTCGCGCCCATGGAGATTCGCCTGAAAAAGCTCGGGGAGGAGATCAAGAAAACCACCCGCCGGGTGAACGCCCTGGAGCAGAAGGTGATTCCCGAACTCCGTCAGCAGACGAAGTTCATCCGTCAGGTGCTGGAGGATCGGGAGCGCGAGGACAAATTCCGTCTCAAGCGGCTGAAATCCAAAGGCTCGCAGAAATCTTATTCCTGACGCACACGTGGGGACGTAGCTCAGACGGGAGAGCACCGGCTTTGCAAGCCGGGGGTCGGGGGTTCGAATCCCCCCGTCTCCACGTTTCGCGGATTCATGGACATCCCCTTTGAGGTGATCGCCCTGAATGAGGCCCGTCCGGCGGTGCGTGCGCTGGATCAGCGACGTCTGCCGGACCAAGAGGTGGTTCTGGAGCTCGTTACATCCGAAGAGGTGGCCCGGGCCATAGAGGATCTCGTGGTGCGGGGGGCACCCCTTGTGGGCATCACCGCGGCCTATGGGGTGGCCCTGGCGGCCCTTCGGAGGGAGCCGGTGGAAGCGGTGCTTGCGCGCATGCGGAAGACCCGTCCCACCGCCGTGAACCTGTTCTGGGCACTGGATCGGATGGAGAGGGCTTACCGTGAGGGAAGGGATCTTGTGGCGGAAGCACGGGCCGTCCATGAGGATGAGCGCGAACGTACCCTGGCCATCGCCCGGAACGGGGCTGACCTGTTCTCCTGTCCGGTGCGGATTCTCACCATCTGCAACACGGGCATCCTGGCCACCGGCGGGGTGGGAACCGCCCTGGGGGTGGTGTATGAACTTCACGCCCGCGGGCTGCTTGAGCGGGTGATCGCGCTGGAGACCCGGCCGGTGCTCCAGGGAGCCCGCCTCACGGTGTATGAGCTTTCCCGCATGGGGGTTCCTTACACCCTGATTGTGGACAGTCAGGCTGCGGCCCTGATGGCCCGGGGAGAGGTGGATGCGGTGATTGTGGGCGCGGATCGGATTGCGGCCAACGGGGATACGGCGAACAAGATCGGAACCCTGATGCTGGCCGTGCTGGCTCGTTATTTTGATGTTCCTTTCTACGTTGCCGCTCCCCTTTCCACCTTTGACCGCAACCTTCCGGACGGCTCCCGGATTCCCATTGAGCGGCGCAGTCCGGAAGAGGTGCGCAGCGTCCGGACGTGCAGGATCACCCTGGGCAACGCTCCGGTTCTGAACGAGGCCTTTGATGTCACCCCGGCAAAGCTCATCCGGGGATGGATCACGGAACGGGGGGTTCTGGAGGAGGTGTCCCATGGCACGCTGGGTGTATATTGAAGACCTGAAGCAGCACGTCGGTGAAGAGGTGGAGCTCCGGGGATGGCTCCACAACAAGCGCTCCTCCGGGAAAATCCGGTTTCTCATCGTCCGGGACGGAACGGGGTTTGTGCAGGTGGTGGCGGTGAAAAACCAGGTGGCCCCGGAGGTGTTTGCCCGCCTGGACGACCTCTTTTATGAGGCCTCCATCATTCTTCGCGGGAAGGTCCGGGAAGACGCCAGGGCCCCCGGTGGCGTGGAACTGGATCTCGTGGATCTGAGCGTTGTTCAGAACCCCGAAGACTATCCCATCCCCAAGGTCCGGGAGGAGAACATCCCCGACGTGGGCAAGCTCCTTCCCCTCCGTCATCTCTGGATCCGGGGGCGGCGGCAGTGGGCCATCCTCCGCATCCGGGACGAGGTGGTCCGGGCCCTGGAGGACTTCATGCACGCGCGGGGTTTCATCCGGCTGGACCCCCCCATCCTCACGGCCATGGCGGTGGAGGGGACCACCACCCTGTTCAAAATTGACTATTTCGGGCAGCCGGCCTATCTTTCCCAGTCCGGCCAGCTCTATATGGAAGCCCTGGCCATGTCCCACGGCAAGGTCTACAGCTTTGGTCCCACCTTCCGGGCGGAGAAGTCCAAAACCCGCCGGCATCTCGCGGAGTTCTGGATGATGGAGCCCGAGTGGGCCTATGCCACCCTGGAGGATCTCCTGGATCTGGTGGAAGACATGCTGGTCTATGTGGTGGCACGGGTGCTGGAGCAGCGAAAAACCGAACTGGATATCCTGGAGCGGGACACCTCAAGGCTGGAGGCCATCCGGAAACCCTTCCCCCGGATCACCTATGACGATGCGGTGAAACTTCTCCAGGAGAAGGGGTTTGACTTTCCCTTCGGGGAAGATTTCGGGGCGGACGAGGAAACGGCCATCTCGGAGAGTTTTGACCGACCGGTGATGGTCACCCACTATCCGGCGAAAATCAAGGCCTTTTATATGAAACGGGATCCGGAACAGCCCGACCGTGCCCGGTGTGTGGACGTGCTGGCCCCCGAGGGGTATGGGGAGATCATCGGCGGGAGCGAACGGGAGGAGGATCACGACACCCTGGTCCGGTATATTCAGGAGCACAATCTTCCGCTGGAACCCTACCGGTGGTATCTGGACCTGCGCAAATACGGCACGGTACCCCATGCGGGATTCGGCCTGGGTCTGGAACGGACGGTGGCCTGGATCACCGGCATCCACCACGTCCGGGAGACCATTCCCTTCCCCCGCCTTCTGGACCGGATTTATCCCTGATGCACGCCCTTTACCGCCTGGCCCACCGGGTGGCCG
This sequence comes from Caldifarciminota bacterium, assembly GCA_015490255.1. GTDB lineage: Bacteria > Hydrothermota > Hydrothermia > S141-80 > S141-80 > S141-80. The sequence continues at coordinate 2,016 of WFYF01000228.1, read as the reverse complement.
CCCCCCTCATTCTCCGGGAGATTGCCCCGTTTCGCACGGAACCGGAGGGGGAAGGAGGCTTCTGGGTGCACGTGGCGTCGGTGGGGGAACTCCACGGGGTGGCGCTTTTTCTGAAGCAGATCCGGGATGTTTTCCCCCTCTGGGTTTCCACCACGACGGCCCGGGGGTATGAGCGGGCGGAGCGGCTTCTGGGACAGGACGCTTCGGTTTTCCGGTTTCCGCTGGACCACCCTCCGGCCCTGGAGAGGGTGTTTGCCCGCCGTCCCCGGGCGCTGGCGCTGGTGGAAACCGAACTCTGGCCCCATCTCCTTCTGGAGGCAGCACGCCGGGACGTCCCGCTGTTTCTGTTCAACGGCCGGATCACCCCCCGGACCTTTCATCTCTACCGGGTGCTCGGCACCTTCGGCCCCCTCCTCCGGCGTTTCCGGAGGCTTTTTGTGCAGACCCAGTGGGATGCGTGGAGATTCTGGCGTCTGGGAGCTTCCCGGGACCGGATCCGGGTGACGGGCAACTGGAAACGCTACTTTCCCCCCGTGCGATCCCGGGTGTGGCGTCGGGAAGATCTGGACATCCCGGGTGGAGTGCCGGTGGTGCTGTTCGCCAGTCTGCGGAGCCGGGAGATGGAAGTGGTCCTTTCGGCCATGGAACATCTGCGGGAAGAGATTCCAGAACTGCGCTGGATTCTGGCCCCCAGGCATTTCGGCTGGCTTCCAGAACTTCTTGCGCGTCTGGAACAGCGGGGTTTCTCGGTCCGGCGATGGCGGGAAGGGCCGGTTCTGCGGGAAAAAGACGTGCTGGTTGTGGACGTGCTGGGTGAACTTGTGAGTCTTTATCCGGTGGCGGACTGCGTTGTGGTGGGGGGCACCTTTGCACCGTATGGGGGCCACAACCTGATGGAGCCGGTGCACAGCGGCCGCCCCGTGGTGTTCGGGCCCTTCACCCACCATGTTTCCGACATGCGGGACGAGGTGCTCCGCTATTCTGCCGGTGTTCAGACCGATGGAGAAGGTCTGGCACCGCTGCTTGCGCATTTCTTCCAGGAGCCCGTGTTCCGGGAGCAGCTCTGCCGGGGGGTTCAGGCCCTCCGGGCGGCCGGAACCCGCAGGGTGGAAGCCATCGTGAAGGACGTGGAGGGCATTCTTGCCGCGCTCCATCCGTGAGGTGACCTTTCTGGCCCTGGATGTGGAAACCACGGGGGTTTCCCCCCTCCACGACCGGGTGGTGGAGATCGGACTGGCGCTGGGACGCCTGAACGAGTCTCCCCGGACTTACACCCGGCTCATCCGGGCCGATCGTCCCATCCATCCCCGGGCCCGGGAAGTCCACGGCATTGACGAAGCCATGCTGGCCGACGCACCGGCCTTCCACGAGACCGTGCCGGAGTGGGAAACCTACCTTCTTGAAGCCGCGGTGGTGGTGGGTCACAACGTTTTTGAGTTTGACATGCCCTTCATCAACCACGAGCGGGTGCGGGCGGGATACGATCCCGTCTTCCTTCCCGGGGTGGACACCCTCCGGGTGGCCCGCCGTCTTCTGCCGGGCCTGGGGCGCTATTCGCTGCGTTCTGTGGCCGAGGCCCTCCAGATTTCGGTGCCGGGGAGCCACCGGGCCGGCTGGGATGCCCAGGTCACCCTCCGGGTGTGGATGAAGTTTCTGGAAAAGCTTGAACGGAACGGGGTGCGCACCCTGGAAGATCTGGAGGCCATGCATCTCCTTGTCCCACCATACCGGGATCCCCTCGCTGCGGAAATCGTGGAACGGTTCCGGGAAGAAGGGGAGGTGGTGCTGCGCGCCCATCACCCGGAGTTTCCCGCACCCGAATACCGGGTGATCCCCGTCTGGCTCCGTCGCAAACCCTGGTGGTTCTTTGAAACACGGATGGAGCGTTTGCTGCGTTTTTCCCCCGAGGCTATTCGGGGGCTTCGGAACCCTCTGTAGCCCCTGGCGTTGAAGTGTCTTTCCCCAGGCTGTATAACATCCACCATCCCGGACCCGGGAGAGCAAGGAGGAGAGCAT
>WFYF01000227.1 GCA_015490255.1 Caldifarciminota bacterium | reverse complement strand
GAGGGTGTCCTGCACGGTCTGCTCCGCCCGGAACATGATATAGCGGAGCACCACAGATTCTCCGGTCAGGGTGTCCACCCTGAACAGCGCATAGCCCAGAGGCAGTCGCTGGGGTGGAAGAACCGTGCCCGGCCGGGCCTTCAGGATTTTGTCCGCCAGGGTGTCGGGCAGAAGTTCATACAGCCCGGACCGGGGGATTTCCCCCACCAGGCCTCCCTTCTCGGCGGAGGGACGATCATCGGAATACTGCCGGGCGGCCTCCTCAAAGGAAATGGCCCCTTTCACGATCTGATCATACACTTTCCGGGCCTTCCGGGCCGTGACCGCAAGGGCGTCGTCCGAGGGTTTCACCAGCACCACGATCTGATAGAGCCGGACTTCCTCCGGCTGGCGCAGGGTGTCTTTCACCTGCTCGTAAAAGGCCTTGAGTTCATCCGGCGTGATGGTGATCTTCGGAGCAATGCGGGTCTGGACAAACTTCTGGACCAGAAGATCCTCCCGGACCCGATCCCGATAGAGATCCTTGAGCTGCTCCCGGGAGGTGTTGTTCTGCCGGAGCATCTCGTCCAGCTGCTCCTTCCCGAACTGTTTTTCCAGCTCCTGGATCTGGGCGTTGAGGTTCTCCTCCACCTCTTCGTCCGTCACCTGAATGGCCGTGTCTTTTTTGGCCTCAAGATACAGAATTTTCCGTTTCACGAGTTCCTGCAGCACCGCCTTTTCCAGGCTGTCCACCGTCCGGGGGTCAGCCTGGGCGAGAAGGGGCTGGGGAACCATCATGAACAGGGCTTCCCGAACTTCAGACAGCATGATGGGGTGTCCGTCCACCAGGGCCGCCACCCGATCCTGTGGGGCCGCCTGGGTTGTGGCCTGGGCCAGAAGCCCAAGAAGCAGCATCCAGCTCATCGACATCCTCCTTCTTCCATGTCAAAGCCCGGACCGGCCCGGAACCGGTTCAGGGCTGTTTGTTTCCATTCAGGTGCCGGGCGCGCAACTCCCGGAGAATGGCCTCCCGGCGTTTCATGCGCTCATGCTCCATGAAAAAGGCCCGAATTCGCTCTTCCGGAATCAAAAAGGCCTCGCTCCGGGTGGCGTTTGTGATCCGGATCAGCATCCAGAAACTGTTAAGGCGCAGGGGACCCTGAACCTCCAGGGTTCGGGAAGGCACCACCACCCGGCTCCAGAGGGACTCCGGCAGATGGCTCACCACCCACTCCCCGAGCACCACGTCTTCTGCCGCCGCATACTGCACGTTGGGGATCCGATCCAGGGCATCCCCGATTCCCGACAGCGCCCACCGCCGGCTCAGGATCTGCCGGATTCGTCCAGCGAGGGAGCTGTCCTCATAATACACGGCCAGCACCGTCGCCCGCACCCGGAAGAGATCTCCGAACTGCTCCAGAAACCGGGCAAAGGCTTCCGGAGCGGGGGCCACGGCCTCTCCCAGATCCTCCAGAAGCCAGCTGCCCACCGCAGAGATCTCCACAAGCTTCAACCGCCGGCGGATGTCCGGTCGGTCCAGATAGCCCCGGGAAAGGGCCTCTTCATACAGGGCCACCTGGTTCTTCCATTCCTCCACCACCTGTTTCTGCTGATCAGGAGAAAGGGCCTGGAAGGGCACACCGTACCACACCAGGTCGGAATCGGTGATCACCACGTGCTGCCCCACCACCACCGGCGTTCCCCGTGGGGGCGCATCGCCCTGCCGGCAGGCCCCTGCGCCGATCATGCTCAGCACAAACCCCAATCTAAACCAGTTCGTCCACCCGTTCACCCAGCACCTCCCGGTTATCTCGCACAAAAAAGATTTGCCCCTTCCGCACCCGGATGCCCTCAAAGCCCTGACGCGCCGCCTGGATCCGCGCCCGGGCAAGCCCGAGAAGGATCTCCACCTCCCGGGGGGGCGGTCCGAAGCGGTCCCGCAACTCCTCTTTCAGGGCCTGAATTTCCTCTTCCGTCGTGGTCTCAAACAGCCGCCGATAGATCACCGTCCGGGTTGCCCCGTCGGGGATATAAGTATCCGGGATAAAGGCGGAATCTTCCAGCGTGACCTCCACCTGACTGGGCCGGCGACCCGAAAGGAAGGAAACCGCCTCCTCCACCAGCCGGAAAAAGAGGCCATATCCCAGCGCATGGGCCGTGCCG
>WFYF01000226.1 GCA_015490255.1 Caldifarciminota bacterium | reverse complement strand
CCCCTCAAAAGCAAGAACTCCCTTCCGTCCGGGGCACCGGCATACACGAACACCATCTCCCAGAGCCCCACCCCCTCGGGATAAAACACCGGCCCCAGAAAGACTTCCGGGAACGTTTTTCCCGAAAAACGCTCATATTCGGCAAGGTTCAGGGCCTTTTCCGGCGCCCCCCGGGCCTCTCCGGAATCCGGTCTTTCCTCCGGAAAACTTTCCTTCTGCTCCGGAATTCCAAGAATTTCCCGGGCCTGCCTGAGGTCCCGAAACCATCGCACCGGAAGGTCTGCCCTCTCCAGAACCTGCCGGAGCTCCGGACGATCTTCCACAACCAGCACGGCGTTCCCCTGCCGTGCCAGGGCCGCGGTAAGGACTTCCAGATGCGCCATCCAGCGGTCCGGCCGGGCCAGACCGCCCAGGATACACACCCGGCGCTCCTCCATGTTCATCATGGCAGACCTCCTGGTTCCGGACCCGGCAGAACGCCCAACCCGCCCTCATGGGCCGCCCCGCTGCGGCTGTCCGGGAAAAGAGTCCCCCTCCTTTACGCCATAGAGAACAACCCATCATCCGGACATTCCGGATGCATCATCCTGAAAGTTATACAGCCCCCGCCCCGGAAATGCAAGCCCGCCTGCAAGGGGATGCGCACGACAGCCCTTCCGGAACACGTTGCCTCTGCAACCCCACTGCCATCAGAAGGGCCGCGGTTCTCAGGGTTGAAACGGGATGTGCAGAGGTTTTCCGGAAATGGCTTGACACTCCCCGCGGGAGTCTGGAAAATTGTCCCACCTTTGAAACAACCCTGTTGAACGTTGAACTGAGACAAAGGGAGGTGGATCCATGTTGCCGGAAGCCGCGTCGTCCTATGCCCCGGCGGTGGACCGTGTGTTCTGGGTGATTTTCGGTCTCAGCGCCTTTTTCTTTCTGCTGATCGTGGCCTTTCTGGTCTATTTCGTTCTGCGATATCGCAACAACCGGGAGGTTCTTCCCGCCTTTGAAAGCGTCCACCTGGAAATCGCCTGGACGGTGATTCCCTTTGTTCTGGTGATCGGAATCTTTTATCTGGGCTGGAAAGCTTTTGTCATCCAGCGTGCTGTCCCTGAACAGGCTTTTGAACTTCAGGTCAACGCCCGGCAGTGGCTGTGGGAGTTCCGGACCCCCGACGGCCAGGTTTCCGTCAACCGGGTGGTTATTCCGGCCGATACCCCTGTGAAGGTGATCCTGTCCTCGTCGGACGTGATTCATTCGTTTTATGTGCCCGCTTTTCGCATGAAGATGGACGCGGTACCGGGACGCTATACCTACGCCTGGTTTGAGGCCAAACCCGGAACCTATACGGTGCTGTGTGCGGAATATTGCGGAGCCGCCCACTCCCGCATGCTGGCCACACTGGAGGTGGTTCCGAAAGAGGAATATGAAAAGCGCAAACAGCCATCGGCGGTTCCGGCAGCGGCCACCTCCCGGGACCCGGTGGCCTGGGGAAGGGAACTGTATGAGACCAAAGGCTGCAACGCCTGTCATTCCCTGGACGGGACGCCCGGGGTTGGCCCTTCGCTCAAGGGCCTGTTCGGCCACGAGGTGCGGCTTCAGGACGGTCGGGTGGTGAAGGCCGATGAAAACTATATCCGGCGTTCCATTCTGGATCCCACGGCGGATGTGGTGGAGGGGTTCAATCCGGTGATGCCTCCCTTTGCCGGACTTCTGAGCGAAGAGGAAATCAACGCCCTTATCGCGTTTATCAAGAGTCTGCAATGATGGTGCTCTGGCTGTTTGCCTTCGGAGCGGTCCAGTCTCCTTCGCCGGGGATTCCCAACGAGGTTCCGGGAGATCTGGAGGGCCTGCAGGTGGGAGAGCGTCTGGGAGAAACCGTTCCCCTGGAGATCTCTCTCGTCAACGATTCCGGAAGGGTGTTTACCCTCCAGGAGATTTTTCGCGAAGGCAAGCCGGTGATCCTTTCCTTTGCCTATTATTCCTGCAGCATGCTCTGTCCGCTGGTGCTTGACGGAATTGCTGACGCCCTGCGGGGCATGGACCTCAAAGCAGGCCGGGACTTTCTTCTGCTGACCGTGAGCGTTGATCCCGGGGACACGCCGGAAAAGGCCCGGGAGGCCAGCAAGACCCATCGTCACGGGATCGTTTCCCGAAAAGCCTGGCGATTCGCGGTGGGAGACTCCGCGCAGGTTCGGCGCCTGGCCCGGGCGGTGGGGTTCCCCTATCGTAAGGTCCAGGATGACCCGGTGATGTACGCCCATCCCGCCATGTTCGCGGTGCTCACACCGGAAGGGAGGATTTCCCGGTATTTCTATGGCGTGGATTACAACCCCCGCGATCTGAAACTCGCCCTGCTGGAGGCCGGGCAGGGGAAAATCGGCGGGATCGCCGCAAAGGTGCTTCTGTATTGCTATCGTTTTGACCCCCGCCGGGGGACCTATACCCTTGTGGCGGTCCGGGTGATGCAGCTTGCGGGGCTTCTGACCACCCTCCTGGTGGGGGGAATGCTGGGGATGCTCTGGATCAGAGAAAAACGAAGGAGGTTTCCGGATGGCCATGCATGAGCATCACGGTCTTGCGAGTTTCTATGAAGAGGGGGGAAACTCCCTGCGATCCTGGTTGCTGACGCTGGATCACAAGCGAATTGGCATCCTCTATCTGGTGTCCATCCTGGCGATGTTTTTCCTGGCAGGAATTCTGGCTCTGCTCATCCGGACCGAACTGCTCACCCCCGGAAAAACCATCATGGACGCGGAGGCGTATAACCGGATCTTCACGCTGCACGGCGCCCTGATGATTTTCACGGTGATCATTCCGGCCATTCCGGCCACCCTGGGCAACTTTCTGCTGCCCATCATGCTCGGGGCGAAGGACGTGGCTTTCCCCCGGCTCAACCTGGCGAGCTGGTATTTCTATATGGCCGGGACGGTGCTCATGATGCTCACCCTCCTCGGCGGTGCGGTGGACACCGGATGGACCTTCTATGCCCCTTACAGCATCCTCACCCGCAACGCCGTGGTGGTGGTGCTCCTCGGGGCCTTTCTCCTGGGCATGTCCTCCATTTTCACCGGTCTGAACTTCATCGTAACCGTGCACCGGCTCCGGGCGCCGGGCCTCACCTGGGGACGGCTGCCCCTGTTCATCTGGGCCCTCTATGCCACCAGCATCATTCAGGTGCTGGCCACCCCCGTGGTGGGGATCACCCTGCTGCTCGTGGGGCTGGAGCGCATCTTGGGCATCGGGATTTTCAACCCCGCTATGGGCGGGGATCCGGTGCTGTTCCAGCACTTCTTCTGGTTCTATTCCCACCCCGCGGTGTATATCATGATCCTTCCGGCGATGGGGGTGATGTCGGAGGTGATCACCGTCCACGCCCGCCGGCCCATTTTTGGCTATTGGGCCATCGCGGCTTCCAGCCTGGCCATTGCCGCCATCAGCTTTCTGGTGTGGGGACACCATATGTTCGTGAGCGGCATGTCGGAGCTTGCCGGCGCGATCTTTTCCTTCCTGACGTTCTTTGTGGCCATTCCCACGGCCATCAAGGTGTTCAGCTGGACCATGACCCTCTATCGGGGGCAGATCCGTCTGCGCACCCCCATGCTCTATGCCCTGAATTTCATTCTGCTTTTCACCATCGGGGGGCTCACAGGCCTGTTTCTCGGGGCGCTGAGCACGGACGTCCATCTCCACGACACCTATTTCGTGGTGGCCCACTTTCACTATACCATGATGGGCGGGGTGCTCACCGGCTTTCTCGCCGGCCTCTTTCACTGGTGGCCCAAGATGACGGGGCGCCTCTATTCCGAACGGTGGGGTCAGATCGGCGCCGTGCTTTATTTCCTGGGCTTCAACCTCACCTATATTCCCCAGTTCATCATGGGCTCCCAGGGAATGCCCCGGCGTTACTGGGATTATCTCCCAGAGTTTCAGGGGCTTCACGTGCTGTCCACCATCGGGTCCTATGTTCTCGCGGTGGGACTGTTTGTCTCCCTGGGGGTGATCCTCCATTCGCTCTGGAAGGGGAGAAAATCCCCGGCCAATCCCTGGGGCGGTCTCACGCTGGAGTGGCAGACTTCCTCTCCTCCGCCCCTTCACAACTTCCACGGTCCGGTGAAGGTGGAGCACGGCCCCTATGCGTATGACAGGGTCCAGGCAAAGGAAGAAGTTGAGGAGGTCACGGCATGAGCGTGGCGGAATCCATCCGGGCCATGGTGGCCGAGAAAGAAGAGCTTGCCGGATACAGCGGCGCCAAGTTCGGAATGTGGCTCTTCCTGATCACGGAGCTCATGCTGTTCGCCGTGCTCTTCACCGCCTATGGTGTGTTCCGGGCCCTCCATCTGGAGGCCTTTCACGAGGCGCACCGGGAGCTCAACCTGACGCTGGGAACCGTGAACACCCTGGTGCTCATTACCAGCAGTTTCACCATGGCCCTGGCGGTGGGAGCTGCCCAGCGGGGTCGCCGGAGCCTGACCACCCTGTTTCTGTCCGCCACCACGCTGCTGGGCATCGCGTTTCTCTTCATCAAGGCGGTGGAATATGGCGCCAAGATCCATCACGGCCTCTATCCCGGAGGACCGGCTTTTCAGGCGCTGGAGGCGGGAGAGAAGCTCTTTTTCGGTCTTTATTTCACCATGACGGGGCTCCACGCCCTCCACGTCTATGCGGGAATTCTCGTGGTGCTCTGGCTGCTGGTGCGCAATCTGCTGGGACACTTCTCTTCGGAATATTTTGCGCCTGTTGAAATCGGTGGGCTCTACTGGCACCTGGTGGACCTGATCTGGATTTATCTTTTCCCCCTTCTGTATCTTGTGGGATAAGGAGAGATCGCGATGCTGCACGACAAAGCCCATGCTCACATCACCCCCTGGTGGGTATACGGTGCTGTGTATGTGGCCCTCCTGGTCCTCACCTGGGTCACCGTGGCCGTAGCCCGGGTGGATCTGGGGGCGTGGAACGTGGTGGTGGCCGTGGGAATCGCCACCGTGAAGGCGGCACTCGTGGCGCTGTTCTTCATGCATCTCCTGCATGAGGGGCGCCTGACCTGGAGCTATCTGGGCCTTACCCTCTTTGCCATCGCCCTGCTTCTCGGGCTTTCTCTCCTGGACATCTGGGCTATTTTCCTGCGTGCCGGAGCATGAAGGCGCTGCAGCTCTATCTGGAACTGGCCAAGGCCCGGATCGTCGTGCTGGTGCTCTGGACGGTGGGGGTG
>WFYF01000225.1 GCA_015490255.1 Caldifarciminota bacterium | reverse complement strand
GGGAGGAGGTCTTCGGTCCCGTGGCGGTGCTGGAGACCTATGCAGATTTTGAAGAAGCGCTGGAGAGGGTGAACGACAGCCGGTATGGCCTCCAGGCGGGTCTGTTCACCCGGGACATTCAGAAAATCCTCCGGGCCTTTGAGGCGCTGGAGGTGGGAGGGCTGATGGTGAACGATGTGCCCACCTATCGGGCGGACATCATGCCCTATGGAGGGGCGAAGGCTTCCGGCCTGCTCCGGGAAGGCCCCCGCTATGCCATGGAGGCCCTCACCGAACCCCGGGTGATGGTGATCACGGACCTGCCGGAAAGGGGATGATCCCGGGATCGGCTCCGCGGATCGTGGAAGGAGCCGGGATGGAAGATGGTTCCGTTTATCCCTCCAGTCATGTCAGGAAGATTCCCCCGGGTCGGTTTGGGAAGCTTCCATCCGCCGCGCTTCGGAAAGGGCCGAGGCCACCAATCCTGCCGGGACGGCCACAACACCCAGACCAATGAGGAGAAGCAGCGCTGTGAAAATTTTTCCGCCGGGGGTGATGGGATAGACATCGCCATATCCAACGGTGGTGAGGGTAACCATTGCCCACCACAGCGCGTGGAACACACTGGCAAAAGCCTGAGGCTGCGCTTCGTGTTCAAAGTGGTAAATACCGACCGCGGCCAGATAAATGAGCATTGCCGAGGCGGTCAGGAACAGGACAAGTTCTTCCTGGATCAGGCGAAAAGCGCGGGCAAAGCGGCGAAGAGCCTGATGGTATCGGGCGAGTTTGAGCATCCGGAAAAGGCGAAGAAGCCGCAGGATGCGTATGCTTCGGAGATCCAGACCCGTTTGGAGATAAAAAGGCAGGATCGCAAGGAGATCAATCAGTCCCCAGAAACTCAAAAGATAAGAGCCTGGAGTCGGAGCCAGCAGGGCGCGAAGCACGTATTCCACAGTGAAAATCCCGACCGTCCAGACCTCAAGGAGGTGAAGGACGCGGTTCGCTTCAGGAGAGAGACCGGGCAGCGTCTCAACAGAGAATCCGACGAGAGAAAGAACAATCAGGATCTGGATAAACCCTTCCAGGACAGGCGCATACGGTTTCCCCTTCTCGCGAAGGGCGTTTTTGATATGATTGTTCACAACACCCCCTCTTTGTATTTTCTGACAGAATTGCCCCGAATAGGCCCTGGCAAAAGGGTTCCGTCATTCCTGCGAACCCAGGGTATTGTTAGGGTTTTACGAAGGAAAAACAACGGCATAACTTTGTCGGACTTTATGCGGACGCTTATGCTTCCTGACCCGCTCAAAGGGATAAAGCGCCTCCTTGCATAAACGAGGATGTTGAACTAAACTTGGTTCTGGATGGCGCAAACAGAGGGAGAACGATGCGCAGGATAGAGTTGAAGGCCGTCGGATTCGCAATGCTGGGTGGAGGGGCATTGCTGGTGGGGTGTTCCTCTCCGTTCTTCCCGTGGGGTACGAAGACGAGATTCGTGCAAAGCGTCGCCGTGGATGAAGCGCGCGGCCTCGTGTTTGCAGGTGTGGCGTGGTCCGGTGGGCACGGTCCGCCTGTGGTGGAGGTTCATGTTCTGGCCGTGTCGGATGGGGGTGAAATACGGAAAGTTGGAGAAATCGGGGATTATGGGGGGATTGCAGACCTGTGGTACGATGCCGCTTCCCGAACGCTTTATGAAGCGATGAACTATGATGGCCTCCGGGTGGCGGACGTGTCGGATCCGGAAAATCCCAGAATCGTGGGATCCCACAGCACACCGGGTGAAGCCGAGGCCGTGGTGGTTTCGGGCCCCTACGCCTTTGTTGCGGACTGGAAAGCCGGCCTCCGGGTGATGGACGTGTCAGACCCGGAAAATTTGAGGGAAGTGGGAGCTTATGACACGCCAGGATATGCTGTGGCGGTGGCGATTTCAGGGCATTACGCTTATGTCGCGGACTGGGAGGCTGGCCTCCGGGTGATTGATGTGTCAGATCCGGGAAATCCCCGGGAAGTGGGGGCTTACGATACGCCGGGGTATGCTGCGGACGTGGCCGTTTCGGGAAATCACGCTTATGTTGCCGATCGGGAGGAAGGTCTCCGGGTGATTGACGTGTCGGATCCGGCGAACCCGAGGGAAGTGGGGAGTTATGACCCGCCGGGCTATGTTGAAGCTGTGGCGGTTTCGGGGCGTTACGTCTATGTCGTGGGTGAGAGTTTCCGGGTGATTGACGTGTCGGATCCGGAAAATCCCGTGGAGGTGGGCACCTATAACCTGCCGGATCCTGCGGCGGACCTGGCAGTTTCAGGGCGCTACGCTTGTCGCGGATTTGGGGGCCGGTCTCCGGGTGATTGACGTGTCAGACCCGGCGAACCCTGTGGAGATGGGATATTACGAAGGGGAATAAACGGCTCTGGGTTCGTAAAAGGACGCCAATCGGCATGCGGAACAGGATGGGTTAGAGGAGAGGTCCCTTGAGACGTCCATGGGGACATAAACGTTTTCCCTCGTTTCTTCCCGGGAGGACGGCTGCATGTGGGTGATCTGCGGGGGTGGCATTGTGGGGCTTGCCATCGCCCGGGAGGTGGTTCTCCGGGGTGCGGGACCGGTGCTGGTGCTGGAAGAGGAAGAGGAT
>WFYF01000224.1 GCA_015490255.1 Caldifarciminota bacterium | reverse complement strand
GCCCCTGGAGGTGCTTCACGAGCACGTTGAAGGACTCGGGAATCTTGGGTTCTGGTGGCTCCTGCCCTTTGATGAGGGACCGGTAAAGTTCCTTCCGGCCCTCAATGTCGTCGGATTTCACCGTGATCATCTCCTGCAGGGCATAGGCTGCCCCGTGGGCCTCCAGCGCCCACACATCCATCTCGCCGAAGCGCTGACCGCCGAACCGGGATTTCCCGCCCACCGGCTGCTGGGTGATGAGGGAATAGGGACCGGTGGAGCGGGCGTGAATCTTATCCTCCACCATGTGCACGAGTTTCATGATGTACATATGGCCCACGGTGGCCGGGGCGTCAAAATATTCCCCGGACCGTCCGTCCCGCAGACGCACCTTGCCGGAGGGGTCCAGCCCCAGCCCTTCCAGCTTCTTCTGGATGTCCTCAATGGAGAGGCTCTCAAAGGCCGGAGCGGCGTAATACACCCCTTCCTCGGCGAGCCTGCGGGCGTGGTTCAGGATCTCTTCGTCAGACATGTTGTTGAGAACTTCCAGATATTCGGGATGGCGGGGGTCTTCATACAGCACCCGCAGGAGGGCGCGGATTCCCTCCACCGGCGCCCCCCGATCCAGCATCTCCCGGAGCCGCTTCCGTCCCTCCACCGCCACACGGCCCAGAACGGTCTCCAGGATCTGTCCCACGTTCATCCGGGAGGGCACCCCGAGGGGGTTCAGGACCACGTCCACCGGTGTTCCGTCGTCCATAAAGGGCATGTCTTCCACCGGGGCAATGATGGACACCACGCCCTTGTTTCCGTGGCGTCCGGCCAGCTTGTCGCCCACCTGGATTTTTCGCTTCTGGGCGATATAGACCTTGATGATCTGGAGCACGCCCGGCGGCAGGTTGTCCCCCCGTTCAATCCGTCCGATTTCCTCCTCATAGCGTCCGGTGAGCCGCTCCAGCTCCTTCCGGGTGCGCTCCATCACCCGCTCAAAGAGGGTTCCGACCTCCTGATCTTCCAGGAGATCCGCGGAGAAAGGCACTTCCACCGTGCTGCTCATGGGTTTGAAGAAAGGCCGTTCCTCCAGGAACTTCTCGGTGATCACCTCGCCCTTTTTCAGGAGGGTACGGCCATACACGTCCACCCAGTCCCGGGCCAGGCGCCTGCCCACCAGGAGGCGACGGGCGTGCTCCCGGAAGGTTCGCAACACCATGGACGAGCTCTCCCGGAACTCCTCCTCCACCTGGAGCTTCTTCTCCTGCATGAGCTTGTGGGTGAGGGGATCGTCCTTCCGCCGGGAGAGCACCACCACGTCGGCCACCACCCCGTGCACGTCGGGGGGCACCCGGAGGGAGGTGTCCCGGACATCCTTGGCCTTTTCCTGGAAGATGGAAAGGATCAGGCGCTCCTCGGGGGTGAGTTCCCGCTCCCCTTTGGGGGTGACCTTCCCCACCAGGATGTCGTCGGGTTTCACCTCCGCACCGATCCGGATGATGCCGTATTCGTCCAGGTTGCGCACCATCTCCTCCGAGACGTACGGGAGATCCCGGGTGACCTCTTCCGGTCCGAGTTTGGTTTCCCGGACCTGCACCTCCAGTTCCAGGATGTGGATGGAGGTGAGGAGATCCTCCCGGACCACCCGCTCGGAGAGCACGATGGCGTCCTCAAAGTTGTAACCGTACCAGGGGAGGAAGGCCACCAGCAGGTTCCGCCCGTGGGCGAGTTCCCCCTGATGGGTTCCGGAAGCATCCGCCAGCACCTGGCCGGCCTCCACCCGCTGACCCGGCCGGACGATGGGCCGGTGGTGGATCAGGGTGTCCTGGTTGGAACGTTTGAAATTCACAAGTTCATACACGTCCACCGTGCCTTCCAGGGCCGTGGGGTCAGTTTCTTCTGCCTCCACCACGATGCGACTCGCATCCACCGCCCGGACCACGCCGGCCCGCCGGGCCCGGATCACCGCACCGGAGTCCCGGGCCACCTTCCCTTCCATGCCGGTGCCGATGAGGGGCGGTTCAGGCGCGATGAGGGGAATGGCCTGGCGCTGCATGTTGGACCCCATGAGGGCACGGTTGGCGTCGTCGTGTTCCAGGAAGGGGATCAGGCTGGTGGACGGGGAGAGGATCTGGCGGGGCGAGACGTCCATAAAGTCCACCTCGTGGGGCCTGGCAAGCATATAACCGCCCGCGTGGCGGACCCACACCTCCTCCGCCAGGATTTTTCCGGTTTCGGGATCCACCGGCGTATCGGCCGCGGCGATTTTGTATTGTGCCTCTTCATAGGGGGTGAGCCGGTGGATTTCATAATTGCCCTTCTTGTCCCGTTTCAGCCGTCCCCGGGAGACCTTGATGAGAGGGGTGGTGATGAATCCCAGGGGGTCAATGCTGGCATAGGTGGTGAGAGAAAGGATAAGCCCGATGTTCTGCCCTTCCGGTGTCTCAATGGGGCACACCCGGCCGTAGTGGGAAGGATGGACATCCCGGACCTCAAACCCCGCGGTCTGGCGGGTGAGGCCACCCCGTCCTAGGGCGGAGATCCGGCGCTTGTGGGTGAGTTCCGCAAGCGGATTGGTCTGGTCCAGGAACTGGGACAGCCGCTCGGTGGTGAAGAAGGAGAGAATGATGGCCGTGATCTGGCGGGGATTGATGAGCTTCCGGGGAACCACCCGCGCGCTTTCCTTCTCCATCAAGATGCGTTCCCGGATATAGGGCACCACCCGCTGGAGAGCTAGGAGAAACTGCTCCGAGAGGAGCTCGCCCACCCGGCGCACCCGGCGGTTGGAGAGATCGTCCACGTCGTCTTCCCGCTCGTTCCCCATATAGAGCTCAAACACCCGACGAAAGATGGCGATGAAGTCGTTGATGTGGAGGGTTTCCAGGTCCTCGGGGGGCACTTCCAGGCCGAGCTCATCGTGCCGCAAACGGGAGTTCAGCTTGAACCGTCCCACCGTGTCCAGGAAAAACCGGCGGGGGTTGAAGAAAAAGTCCCGGATATAGGCTTCCCCTTCCGACACGCTGTTGGGTGGCGTATAGCGCAGGGTGCGGTAGATGTTGGTCACAGCGTGTTCGTATTCCTTGATCCGGTCGTGACGGAAGGTGTTGACCAGCACCTCCACCCGGGGGTTGAAGGCGTCATACACCAGAAAGGAGGTTTTCCCATGGTCCCGCGCCCAGTTCAGCACGTCCGGCGTGACTTCCTCCAGGAGGGTGAAGACCACCTCTCCGGTCTCCTCGTCCACAAGCTCCTCCGCCAGAAGCCAGGAACCCTCGGAAGATTCCAGTTCCTCCAGGTTTTTCTCCTCGGGGGGATAGAGGGCGTGGAGCACATCCCGGTGGGTTTTGTATCCCAGCACCCGAACGAAACGGGTCACGGGGATTTTCCGGCGCTTGGAGACCACGATCACCATCTGTTTGGAGCCGTCAATATAGGTTTCCACCCAGGGGCCCCGGTAGGGCACGAGGAGAGCGCGCCAGCTGGTGGCGGTCCGGGTTTCCACCTCAAAATACACCCCGGGGGAGCGGTGGATCTGGCTCACGATCACCCGCTCCACGCCGTTCACAATGAAGGTTCCCCAGGGGGTCATATAGGGGAAGTCGGCGAAATACACTTCCTGCTCGTTCTGGTCCACCACTTCGCCGTTCTCCAGGCGCACCACCCGGAGGGTAACCCAGAGGGGCACGGAATAGGTCAGGTTTTTCCGTTTGCACTCCTCCGGGGTGAACCGGGGCTCTCCCACCCGGTAACTCACGAACTCCACGCGATATTCCCCTTTGAGGTCCTCCACGGGAAAAATCTCGTGAAAGAGCGCCTGAAGGCCGCGGTTTCTGCGCTTCTCGGGAGGGACGTTCTCCTGGAGGAAATCCTCAAAGGATTCCCGCTGGATCACCAGGAGATTGGGCATGGGATACCGCTCCCTGGGCATCCCGATGCGTGTGGGAAGTCCGTTGTTCATGAAGGTTTCCCTCCTCTTGCGGGATAAAAAACTCCCAACACCCCCTAACACTTACCCCTGCCCATCCGGGCGATGTCAGTGGTTGCAACCATACCGACACAGCCGCTTCCGGGGGGTTCTCCCCCCGGAAGCGAGCGGGTGTGCTGGAGACTCACTTGACCTCGACTTCTGCGCCGATTTCTTCGAGTTTCTTCTTGATCTGTTCGGCTTCCTCTTTGGAGACACCTTCCTTCAGGGGCTTGGGAAGGTTCTCAATGAGCTCCTTCGCCTCTTTCAGGCCCAGGCCCGTGAGGGCGCGGACCTCTTTGAGGACGGCGATCTTCTTGTCGGCGGGGAAGGCCTTGAGGATCACGTCAAACTCGGTCTTCTCCTCGGCGGCTTCCGCGGCACCGCCGGCCGCAGGGGCTGCAGCCACGGCCGCCACGGGCATCTGGGCACTCACCCCGAAGCGGTCTTCGAGCTCCTTGACGAGCTGGGAGAGTTCCAGAACCGACAGGTTTTCAATTGCGGTGACGATCTCCTCAACGGTGAGCTTGGCCATGACGAAAACCTCCCTTTATTGGTTTTTCTTTTCCGAAACGGCGTTCAACACCCAGACAAGCTGGGACAGCAGTCCCTTCAGATTCCACACCAGACCATAGAGCGGGCCGCCCACGGCGCCCACCACCTGGGCCCGGAGCTCCTGGACGCCGGGGAGTTTGGAAAGGGCTTCCAGCGCAGGTCCCTCCATCACCTCCTCACCGATCTGGCCCACCCGGACCTCGCCCTTTTCCACCTCCTTGAAGAATTCCATCACCGCCTTCAGGGGCGTGACCTCGTCCTCCAGGGCCAGGAGCAGGGCGTTGGGGCCTTCCAGATAGGAGAAGAGGCTCTCATAGGGGGTGCCCGCAAACACCCGCCGCAGCAGGGTGTTTTTCACCACCTTGAAATAACCGCCCGCCTCCCGGATCCGGGCCCGCAGTTCGGTGATCTCCCCGACGTTCAGCCCCAGAAAGTTCACCAGATACACCGCTTTGGCCTGGGGGAGGACGCCGGACACCTCTTCCACGATGGCCTTTTTCTTCTCAAGCGTGAGCGCCATGGAAACCCTCCTATGCGGCCGCCTTCATGCGACGGAAAATGTCGTTGAGATCCAGTTCCACGCTGGGCCCCATGGTGGGGGAGATGAAGGCCCGTTTCATATAGGTCCCCTTGAACCCCTCCGGACGGAGGTCCTGGAGGGTCCGGAAGACCGCCAGGATGTTCTCCACCAGATGCTCTTCCGGGAAGGAAGCCCGTCCCACGGGGATGTGGACGTTGCCGTACCGGTCCACCCGGAACTCCACCCGACCCCGCTTGAGTTCCCGCACCACCTGACCCACGTTTTTGGTAACGGTGCCGGTTTTGGGGCTGGGCATCAGCCCGCGGGGCCCCAGAATCCGTCCGAGCTTGGCCACCTCGGGCATGGCATCCGGCGTGGCCACCACCGCATCAAAGTCCAGCCAGCCCTGCTGAATCTTTTCAATATACTCCTTGAAACCCACATAGTCCGCACCGGCTTCCTTTGCCTCCTCGGCCTCGTCGCCCCGGGTGAACACCAGAACGCGCACGGTCTTCCCGGTGCCGTGAGGAAGAACCACCGAACCCCGGATGTTCTGGTCCTGCTTCCGGGGATCCACACCGAGGAGCACCACCAGGTCAATGGATTCGTCAAATTTCGCGGTGGCCAGGGACTTGGCAATCCGCACGGCTTCATCCACCGGATAGGGCCGGGAGAGGTCAAACTGCTCCAGGAGGGCACGATAGCGTTTTCCCCGCTTAGGCATGGCCGTCCTCCACGATTTCAATCCCCATGCTCCGGGCGGTTCCCGCGATGATCCGCATGGCGGCTTCCACGTCCCGGGTGTTGAGGTCCTGAAGTTTCATTTCGGCGATTTCCCGGAGCTGCTTCCGGGTGATTTTGCCCACCTTCACCCGGTTGGGTTCCCCGGAGCCCTTGTCAATGCCCGCCGCCTTTTTCAAGAGGTCTGAAGCGGGCGGGGTTTTGAGGTCAAAGTCAAAACTCCGGTCCTTGTAAACCCGGATCACCACCGGGATGACATAGCCCGCTTTGTCCCGGGTCCGCTGATTGAACTGGTTGACGAAGTCCATGATGTTCAACCCGTGCTGACCCAGGGCGGGCCCAACCGGGGGGGCAGGGGAAGCCTGCCCCGCGGGAAGCTGAAGTTTGATTTCCGCAATCACTTCTTTTTTCTTTTTGGGTGGCATGATGGCGCCTCCTTACCGATACCGTTCCACCTGGGTGAAGCTGAGGGTGACGGGAGTGGTGCGGCCGAAAATCTCCACCAGGACCTTGAGCTCCTTGTGCTCCCGGTCCACCTCCTCCACCTTCCCGATCACCCCGGCGAAGGGTCCTTCAATGATGCGAACCTGCTCGCCCGGGAGGAAGGGAACCTCTTCCTGTTTCTTCTTTTCTTCCTGCTCCACCACCGCCAGAATCTGCTGGACTTCTTCTTCGGTGAGGGTGGTCATTACCTCGGAGAACTCCCGCACGTTGGCAGCCTGGAAGGCTTCCCGATCAATGAGGGCCCTGACGCTTCCCACCGACAGCAGGGCCTGGAGCACTTCGGGATCCGGCTCCATCTCAATCAGGATATAGCCCCGGAACAGGGGTTTCTCCGCAATCTTCCCCCCGCGGGGAAAGGCCAGGGTGGGGACCAGAATCTGATACACCTTGTCTTCCAGCCCCTTCTCCTTGACCACCCGTTCCAGGATCTTTTTGGCCTTTTTCTCCCGCCCGTGGGGAGTCCAGAACACAAACCACTTCTTCATCGCATCAGTCCCGTGAGGGTTCGCACGAGCCAGGAGGAGATCATGTCCGAGATCCAGATGAATACGGTCAGAAATGCGGAAACCCACAGCACCGCCAGGGTGCCGCCCCACAGCGCCTCCCGGGTGGGCCAGGTCATCCGGCGAAACTCCTCCACACTTTCCCGGAAGAACTGGATAAACTCCCGCAAACGACTCATTTGACTTTCCCCTCCCGATGCAGGGTGTGCTTCCGGCACTTTTTGCAGAACTTGCGGAGCTGGAGTTTCTCCCGGTTCTCCCGCTTTTTGGTGGTGGTATAGTTGCGGGACTTGCACTCCTCACAAACCAGCGAAACGATGATGCGCATGATTCACCTCCTTACGACTGTCGTCTCCCACCTGCAATGCCAAAGCAGGGCCGGAGGGACTCGAACCCCCAACCGCCGGATTTGGAATCCGGAGCTCTGCCAATTGAGCTACGGCCCTACCTTTCCAGGTGGTGGTCAATTATACACCCCCACCCCAACCCTGTCAAGCCAGCGCCTTGCCTCATAAAAAATCTACACGAAATGAACTGCGTGC
>WFYF01000223.1 GCA_015490255.1 Caldifarciminota bacterium | reverse complement strand
GTCAAAGGCCCGGGCCTTCCGGAGCTCGGCACGAACTTCCACCAGGAGTTCCACCAGCGCCCGGGCCGAAGCTTCCAGTCCGGCTCGTTCCACCCGGAGTCCCAGCACCTCCAGCATGAGGAGCAGCGCACGGGCCCGCGCGGCTCCCTGTTCCCCTTCCCCTTCCCGGAAGGCCTGCTGGGCCTGATCCAGGGTGGAGAACAGCACCCCCACCGCCTGCGGCGTGTTCAGATCCTCCCGCAGGGCTTCCTCAAAAGCCTGGAGAGCCGCACCGTCCACCGGCCCCTCCGAAAGTTCCGGCAGATCCTCCACAAACCGAACCACCCGGTCCCATGCCTTTCGGGCGGCCCGGAGGCCCTCTTCCGTATAATCCATGGGCGTCCGGTAGTGGTGCTGCAGAAGATACAGGCGCACGGCCGCGGAAGGGTGATGTTCCAGCACGTCTTTCGCCCGGAAGAAGAGTCCGGTGGACTTGGACATTTTCTCCCCGGAAAGCTGGAGCATCGCCACGTGAAACCACAGATGGGCGAAGGGACGTCCGTAAGCCGCTTCCGACTGGGCGATCTCGTTCTCGTGGTGGGGGAAAACCAGATCGGTGCCGCCCCCGTGGATCTCAAAGGGCTGACCCAGGTAATGGGTGGACATGGCGGAGCATTCAATGTGCCAGCCCGGCCGGCCCTCTCCGAAGGGCGCATGCCAGTAGGGTTCGCCCTCTTTCCGGGCCTTCCACAGAGCGAAGTCCAGGGGGTTGCGCTTGTGGGGGGAGGGCTCCACCCGGGCCCCCGCGATCAGGTCCTCCAGCTTTTTGCCGGAAAGTTTCCCGTAAGTGGGGAATTTCTCCACCGAGAAAAACACGCCGTCCGGCGTGGCATAGGCCACCCCCATGGAAAGCAACCGCTGGGTGAGTTCCACGATTTCCTGAACGTGGAGGGCTGCCCGGGGATGGACATCTGCAGGCAGGAAATTCAGGGTGCGGGCCACCTCCAGATATTCCCCGATGAAGCGGTCCGCCACCCGGCGCCAGTCCGTCCCTTCCCGGTGGGCCCGCTGGATGATCTTGTCGTCAATGTCCGTGAAGTTCTGAACATACGTTACCTCATAGCCCAGATAGCGTAACGCCCGACGCAGCACATCCGCCATGAGAAAGGTTCGCACGTGGCCCATGTGGGGGGAGTCCTGCACCGTCATGCCGCACATATAGAACCGGACCTGCGGGGAAGGGATTGCCTCCACCCGGCGGGTCAGGGTGTTGTAAAGACGCAGGGACTTATCCGGCAAGGGCGCGCTCCACGAGATAGAGGAGGGGGAAGGGATAGAACCCGAGATAGATCACCGCCAGGGCCATCACCTGGACCACCGACGTGGAGAGAACGGAAAAGGATGCGGTCGCTTCGCCGGTTTCCTCCATGAACATCTCCGCCACCGGCCGCATATAGTAATAGGCCGAGATCACCCCGTTCACCAGGGCCACCACTCCGAGAAGGGTGTGTCCCGAACGGAAAACCTCAAAGAACAGAAGCGCCTTGGCGGCGAACCCCGCCGTTCCGGGGATCCCCGCCAGGGAAGCCAGAAACAGGAACAGCCCCAGGGCCAGATAGGGGTGACGACGGGCAAGCCCCCGCACATCCTCCAGCGTGGGATGGGGCGACAGGGCGAGCAGGCTCCCGAACACCCCGAAGCTCATGAGCACATAGGTGGCCAGATAGAACCCCAGCGCCCGGAGTCCCGCCACCGGCGGGGAAACCAGAAGGGCCAGCAGGAGATACCCCACGTGGGCAATGGTGGAATAGGCCAGCATCCGCTTGAGTTCCGTCTGGCGCAGGGCCACCCAGTTGCCCCAGAACATGGTGATCACCGCCAGCCAAGGCAGGGCGTCCTTCCAGAACGCGCTCTCGGCTGTGGCGAGGAACACCCGCACGAGCAGAAGGAAACCCACCGCCTTGGGGGCGGCGTTCAGGAAAGCCACCACGGGTGTGGGGGCCCCACCGTACACATCAGGTGTCCAGAACTGAAAGGGAAAGGCCGCAACCTTGAAAAACATCCCGGCTGCCAGAAACGCCAGCGCAACCGTGAGGAGGGGCGAGGGGGTAACCAGACGAAGGATGTCGGGAAGGAAGGTGGTGCGGGTGAGGAAAAAGAGAAGCACCAGACCCAGCCCCATAAGGGCGGAGGAAAAGGCGCCAAGGAGAAAGTATTTCACCGCTCCCTCCGTGCTCCGCCGGTCCGTCCGGAGATAGCCCACCAGAAAATAAAACCCGAAGGTCACGAGCTCCAGGCTGAAAAAGGCCGCCACCAGGTCCACAGATTTGGAAAGGAACAGCATCCCCAGCAGGGTGGCCAGGAGGAGCACGTCCACCTCCCGGGGAGCGACATGCGGGAGCAACATCCAGAAAAGCAGCCCGGCGAGCAGAATCAGGAGATCAAAGAACCGGACAAAGGGCGTGACGCTGAGCGCCTGGAAGAGGATGCCATCCGCTGTGGCGTAAAAGTTCACTCCCACCAGGAGCAGCGTTCCCAGGATGGCAAGCAGGCTCATCGCCCGGGGGATGCGACGGGAAAAAGCAGCCGCCGCCAGCGTCAGGAGAAGCATGCCGCCCAGGAAAAATTCCGGCATCAGGAAATTCATGGATGGACCTCCGGTGCGGGATGGTCCGGCCCACGGTCCTCTTCAGGAAGGTTTTCGGGCGTCGCGGGAGGTGAGGTTGCCGGTGG
>WFYF01000222.1 GCA_015490255.1 Caldifarciminota bacterium | reverse complement strand
TTACACAATTTTATCCATACCCCCCGAGGAGTTCTCTGGGATTGCAAGACGATCGCCATAAAACTGTGTTCAGTCTGATTCCAAAAGAAAGCGACGAAAAGCAGGGGCTCAAATATTCGGTCTATACGGACAGGTTCGCGGAGTTTCTCTCTGTGAAGAAAGACGAGCTGATCCAGCGACTTCCCCAATATCACATGCGCACACAGGGTCGCGACGGTGAAAGAGGAGAAGGTTTCTTCAGAAACCTTCAGGAAGTGGAAGACTTCCTCAACTGGGTTGGGCAGCGCAAAACCCCGGCCATCTGACGTTCAGGGTCTTGCCTCTGCCGCCAGGGGAGAGAGACACCCCACAAAATTCCCTCTGGGAATTTTGTGGGGACCCCCTTAGACCACCACACGTAATTTCTTCCAGGAATTGCGTGGGGACCCCGTCAAGACATTCGGAAATCTCACAAAAATTCTCGCTGGAATGATTTTTTCCGGGGTCCCCATGCGGTTTTCTTGAGAAAACCGCATGGGGTGAGAAAATCCTGCGCCCCCGCCTTCGGCGGGGGCGCAGAGGGTTTTTAGATCCAGGGGTTTCTAATCTATCCGCTTCAGGGTTCTCCGGGACCCCCGAAACACCGATGTTGCGGGGCGAATCCGGGGTGTTTTCGGGGTCCCCATGGCGTTTCCTGAGGGAAACGCCATGGAGGTAAACTCGGGGTCCCCGTGAAAGTTCCATTAGGAACTTTCACGGGGTTTCAAGGTAAGCCCCTCGGGCCCGACGTCCACGATCACCTTGCCTTCCGTGATCTCGCCCTTCAGGATGGCCTCCGAGAGTTTGTTCTCCAGCTCCCGCTGGATCACCCGCCGCAGGGGCCGCGCCCCCATCATCGGGTCAAAGCCCTTCCGGGCCAGCCACTCCCGCGCCGCCTGGGTGAGTTCCAGTTCCAGGCCCTGGTCTTTCAGGCGCTCGTTCACCCGCCGGATCAGGATGTCCACGATGGCCAGAATGTGGTCAAACCGCAGGGGATGGAACACCACGATCTCGTCAATCCGGTTCAGAAACTCCGGACGGAAATAGCTGTGCACCCGCTCCAGCACCCGCTCTTTCGCCTTCTCAAAGGCCTCCTCAAACTCCCGGTTCAGCCGATCATATTCCAGATCCAGTTCCTCCCGCTCCTTCCGATAGGTCGCCTCGTCCACCTCACCCTTCCGGAACTTCTGCTCCAGCTCCATATACCGGCGGTGAAGGGCCTCAAACCGTGGATTGAACTGCTCCATGAGCTGGACGAGATGCTCGCTTCCCAGGTTGGAGGTCATGATGATCACCGTGTTCCGGAAACTCACCGTGCGCCCCTGGGAATCCGTCAGGCGGCCGTCGTCCAGCACCTGGAGAAAGAGGTCAAACACCCGGGGATGGGCCTTCTCAATCTCGTCCAGGAGAATCACGGAATAGGGCTTGCGCCGGACCGCCTCCGTGAGTTTGCCACCCTCCTCATAGCCCACGTATCCCGGCGGCGCACCGATCAGCTTGGCCACGGAGTGCTCTTCCTTGAACTCCGACATGTCCAGCCGGATGAGGGCATCCTCATCCCCGAAAAGGAACTCCGCCAGCGTCTTGGCGAGTTCGGTTTTCCCCACCCCCGTGGGTCCCAGGAAGAGGAAGGACCCCAGAGGACGCCGGGGATCGGACACCCCGGCCCGCGCCCGCCGGATGGCCTCCGAAACCGCCCGGATGGCGTGATCCTGGCCGATCACCCGTTTGTGGAGATGCTCTTCCATCTGAAGGAGGCGCTCCCGCTCCTCCTGGAGCATCCGGGCCACCGGGATGCCCGTGAGACCGGAGACCACCTCCGCCACATCTTCCGCCGTGACTTCCGCCACCACCTCCTGATCACCCTCCAGGGCTTTTTTCTTCTCCAGATATTCCTTCTTGGCCGCCTTCAGCTGGTCCGAAAGCTTCTCCCACCGGCTGATGTCCCCTTCCTCCTCGGCCTCTTTCACCTGCTTCTCCAGCATCTCCACCCGCTGGCGCAGGGCCGAAAGGCCGGCGTCCTCCGACCGGGCGGTGAGCTCGGAGATCTTGCGCTCCAGTTCGGTTTTCTCTTTCTCAAGCTGCTTGCGGGCCTCCTCATCCTTCACCCGTTCAGCCCGTTCCAGCTCGTCCTCCACCCGCCGGAGCCGCTCCCGGAGTTTGAAGAGTTCGTCTGAATATTGCGTTTTGATGCGTTTCCGGGCCGCCGCCTGGTCCAGCACGTCAATGGCCTTGTCCGGAAGTTTGCGGTTCTGGATATACCGGTGGGTGAGTTTCACCGCCGCTTCCAGGGCGTCGTCCGTGATTTTCACCCGGTGGTGCTTCTCAATTTTCGGGCGAAGCCCCCGCAGAATCTCCAGGGTGTCTTCCGGAGAGGGTTCGTCCACCCATACCGGCTGGAACCGCCGCTCCAGGGCGGGGTCTTTTTCAATATACTTCCGGTATTCGTCCGGCGTGGTGGCCCCGATCACCTGGAATTCACCCCGGGCAAGGGCGGGCTTGAGCATGTTGGCCGCATCCACCGCCGTGCCTTCGGCCTTGCCCGCGCCCACCACCGTGTGGATCTCGTCAATGAAAAGAATCACGTCCCCGGCCTTTTTCACCTCCTCCAGGATGGACTTCAGGCGTTCCTCAAACTCGCCGCGGTATTTGGTTCCGGCAAGCAGCCCGCCCATATCCAGCTGGAGGATGCGCTTGTCCTTCAGGTGATCCGGAACGTCTCCGGCCGCCACCCGCTGGGCCAGGCCCTCCACGATGGCGGTTTTCCCTACACCGGCATCGCCCACGAGCACCGGGTTGTTTTTCTGACGCCGGGAAAGCACCTCAATCACCTGGGCGATCTCTTTGTCCCGGCCGATCACGGGATCCAGCTTGCCTTCCCGGGCCAGGGCTGTGAGATCCACCGTAAACCGCTCCAGGGCGGATTTTTCCTCTTCCTGAAGTTCCTGGGTCAGACGTTTGTTGTTCATGGTCTCCCCCCTTGCACGATCCATGGCCTGAATCACCTGGGCGAGCATCTGACCGCCCACGGTGCCGGGAAGTTCCAGCAGGGCGTCCACCATGTGGCTCACCCCGACGGGTTCTCCACCCTTGCTGCGGGCTTTGCGAAGGACCTCCACCACGAAATGGGACGCTTCCCGTTCCGGATAGAGGGACGGGGCATAGTGTTTTGCGAGTTTCCGGATGAGCCGCCGGGGGTCCACCCCGTTGTCCGCAAGCTGGATGAAGGCCTCCCGGAACTTCTCCTCCACGTCCGCCATTTCATACAGCAGCTGGTCGGTCTCCTCCCCCGAAAGCCCTTCCTTCGCCGCCAGGTCCCGGATGCGGGTCACGAAACTCCGGGGGACCTCCACCACGTCTTCCCGATAGGTCCACTCCCGGGTGGTGCGTTCAAATTCTTCAAAGAGGGCCCCGAATTCCGGAAAGAGGCTCTCAATCAGGCTCCGCGGACGGGCGGTGGTGGGCACCCAGCGCCGCACCCGGATGCGCTCAAAGTCGGTGGGACGCTGTCCGGACAGATGCTGGGCCAGGGCCTCGTCCAGATGCTCCAGCAGGGCCACCACCGCCTTTTCCGCAAGGTGCGTGGAATAGGCCCGTGCGAGCTGCGTGGCCACCCGGTTCAGCGCATCCCGATAGGAAAGCTCCGCCCGTTCCAGCTGCTCCTGAAAATGCGCGAGGGCCTTGCTGACTTCCCCTTCCACCGCTTCCGGGGCCACGCCTTTGTTGCGAAGCCACCGGATGAAGGGATTGTTTTCCTTCTCCCGGAACAGCGCGGCCAGGAGGTGATCCGTGTCCACGATGGGGGACTGGACCTCCCCGGCCACGGTTTCGGCCTTCGCCAGCACCCTTTTTGCCGGCTCGCTCAAGGAGATTCCTGAAATGCCTTTCATGCCTCACCTCCTCTTGTGGATTGTGTGTGCTATGAAGATACAGTCCCGAAACAGTATTGTCAAGTTTTGTTAGTATGTCATTGAGACATAAATTTAATCGTTGGGGAGGGTCTGGAGACGGGCGCGAACCTGTTCCCAGGCCTTCCGGCGGTGGCTGATGCGGTTTTTCCACGCAAGGGGGA
>WFYF01000221.1 GCA_015490255.1 Caldifarciminota bacterium | reverse complement strand
GCCGAGCCCACATACCCGAAGGCCACCCCCAGACCGGAAGCCAGCCCGGCCTGTTCCTCTCCCGCCTCAGGCAGAAGGTTGTTGTAAAAGGCCAGGGTGACCTGATAGAAAAATCCCGCCACCACAAAAGCCGTCACCACCAGCGGAAGCCGGCCCAGTCCCAGCAGCACGGTGAAGAGACCGGTGAGAAGGGCGGCGGAGAGAAAGTGGCGCCGGGGGGCATGCCCCCCGAGGCGGTCCACATGCCGGGCCCACAGGGGCCCCAGGAGCAGAAAGATCAGCACCGAGAGCGCCCGTCCGGACGTGAGATGGAGGTGGCTCCCGCCGATATGGTCCAGAAAGAGGGGAAAGGCATAGGTGAACACCATCACGGAGAAAACCGTTTCCCCAAAATCAAAGGCGGCCCAGAAGAAGGTCTGCTTCTTCACGCCTTAAGGATACAACCTCCGGCGGGGAGGGACAAGGGGATTTTTGAAGGTCCCCGCAGGGACGTGTACAATTCCCACAACAGGAACGTTCCATGCTGCACAAACTCCGAATCCTCCCGAAAGGCGAAATTCCGCAGTATCCGGTGGCTCAGGTCCCCCGGACGCTGTGGGGCCTGCTGTTTCTGGAACGCCGCCGGGTGCTTCTGGGGGTGTTCACCCTGCTGGTGGTGGACGTGCTCCAGTATGGCATCCCCTATGTCCTGAAGGTGGGGGTGGACGAGCTGGAGCGGGGGGAAGCCACCTTCGGCGGTCTGCTGCGCTGGGGCCTGGTGATCCTCGCCCTGGGCCTGGGGGTGGTGTTTCTCCGGGTGCTGTGGCGGCGGACGCTTCTGGTGGCCTCCCGCAGGGTGGAAGCCTGGCTCCGGGATCGGCTCTATGCCCACATTCTCACCCTGGACGCCACCTTTTTCCAGCGCACCTCCCTCGGGGAGGTGATGGCCCATCTCACCAACGATATGGAAGCCATCCGGCTGGCTCTGGCCTTCGGCCTGATCGCCTTTGTGGATTTCCTGCTCTATACCCTGTTCTCCATCGGCGCCATGAGCCTGCTTTCCGTGAAACTCATGGTGGTGGCCATGCTCCCCCTGCTCCCCCTCGCCCTCCACGTTCTGGTGCTGGGACGCAAAATCCACCGGGTGTTCCGGAAAGTCCAGGCTTCCTTCGGGGATCTCACGGAAGAAACCCGGAAGATCCTCACCAACATCCGGATGCTCAAGGCCTATCGGCAGGAGAAGGGGGTGATGGGGTATTACAACCGTCACAACGTCCGTTTTGTCCGTCTCAACCTTGTGCTGGCCCGCCTGTCCGCCCTGTTTGACCCCACCATCCGGACCCTTTCTTCCCTCGGGGCCCTGCTGGTTTTGGCGTACGGCGGCAGACTGGTGGCCCGGGGAGAGCTCAGCCTGGGTTCTTTTGTGGCCTTTTTCAGTTATCTGGGGATGATGGTCTGGCCCATGATGGCCCTGGGGTTCACGGTGAACCTGTATCAGCGGGCCAGCGCCTCCCTTCGCCGGGTGCTGAACCTGCTGGATGAGAAGCCCCGGATCACCTCCCCTCCTGGTGCGTACTCCGGACAGATGCGGGGAGACCTGGAGATCCGGAAACTCTCCTTCTCCTATCCGGATGCGGTCTCCGGCGAACGGGCCCTTCGGGGCGTGGACCTCGTCGTGCCGGCAGGACGTTTCGTGGGGATCACCGGGCCCACAGGCGGTGGAAAAACCACCCTTCTCCGCCTTGTCTTCCGGTTTCTGGACCCACCCCCGGGAACGGTTCGGGTGGACGGGGTGGACGTGCGGCAGTGGGATCTGGAGCGTCTGCGCCGTCAGATCGGCTATGTGCCCCAGGAACCGCTGCTTTTTTCTGCGACTGTCCGGGAGAATCTTCTGCTGGGCAACCCCCGGGCCACGGAGGCCGAGCTCCAGGAAGCTCTGGAACTTTCGGGAATTGCCGGTGAGGTCGGTCTGGACACGGTGATTGGGGAAAAGGGCATGACCCTGTCCGGAGGACAGAAACAGCGGCTTTCCATCGCCCGGGCGCTTCTGAAACGCCCCCGGATCTATCTCTTTGACGACCCGCTGTCCCATGTGGACGCCCAGAAAGAGCAGGAGATCCTCCAGAAGCTGCTGCCCCGTCTCCGGGAGGAGGGAGCCACGGTTCTGTGGGTGGCTCACCGGGTCTCCCAGATCCTGGAAGCGGACGAGGTGGTGGTCCTTTCCGATGGATGTGTGAAGGAACGGGGCATGCCCGGAGAACTGCTGGCACGGGAAAGCATTTTCGCCGCCCTGTTCCGGCTTCAAACCGCAACCGATACGGTGCTCCCTGCAAGGAGGGAAAATGAAACGAAAGAGAAAACGTGAGAAGTCCCGAAGAAAAGGCCTTTCCGAAGAGGCCGTGCTGGAGCTGTTTGCCTCCACAGCCCGGCCCTATCTGTCCCTGCGGTCCATCCTTTCGGCTCTGGGGCTTGCGAAAGCCCATCGCCCGGCCCTGAAAGACCTTCTGGAACGTCTGGTGGAGGCGGGCAAGCTCCGGTATGTGGGGCGCAACCGTTACGCCGTGGTGCGGGAAGACCGGATGGTGGAGGGCAAACTCCACCGGCATCCCGCCGGGTTTGCTTTTGTGCTTCGCAAAGACGGTCCCGATCTTTTCATCCCCCCACCCCTGGTGGGGAAAGCCCAGCACGGAGACCTGGTCCTGGCCGAGATCACCCGGGAACGACCGGGCCGCAATCCGGAAGGCCGGGTGGTCCGGATCCTGAAAGCAGGACCCCGCAAGTTTATCGGAACGCTCCGAAGAGAGAACCGCCGCTGGGGCGTGGTGCCCGACGATCCCGTCCACGGGGATTTCCTTCCCCTCGCTTCTGCTTCTCTCAAAACCTTCCGGAAGCGCCTTGAGGAGGGCTTCAAGGTGCTCTTTCGTCTGCGGAAAGGTCAGGCGGAGATTTTAGAAATCTTCGGCCATGAAGACGACCCCTCCATTGACACGGACGTGGTGATCGCCCGTTTTGGTCTTCCCGTGGTGTTCCCCAAAAAGGTGGAGCGCTTTCTTGCCGAAGTGCCCCGGAGGCCCGGAAAACGGAAGGATCGCCGGGACGTCTTTGTCTGGACCATTGATCCCTACACCGCGAAGGATTTTGACGACGCCATTTCGGTGGAGCGCCGGGAGGACGGTTTCGTTCTGGGTGTGCACATCGCCGACGTGTCCCACTATGTCCGGAAAGACACCCCCCTGGATCAGGAAGCCCTGAAGCGGGGCCTTTCTGTGTATCTTCTGGACCGGGTGGTGCCCATGCTCCCGGAGATCCTCTCCAACGACCTGTGCTCCCTCCGGCCGGCGGAGGATCGTCCGGCCTTTTCCGTGTGGATCACCTTTGACCGGGAGGGCCGGCCGGTGCGGGCGGCCTTTGAGCGCACTCTGATCCATTCCCGGGCCCGCCTGACCTATGAGGACGCCCAGCGGATTCTGGATGGCGGGGAACCGGAAGACGAGGTGACGGTGGTGGCCTCCCCGGCCCACACCCTGCCGGAGCTGCGCAAACGCATGGCGTGGGCCAGCGAACTGGCCCATCTCCTCCACGAACAGCGCGCCCGCCGGGGCAGCCTGGACTTTGATCTCCCCGAGACGTATATTGAAGTGCTTCCGGAAGGCACGGTTCTGGCGGTTCGGCCGAAAGAACGTCTCTGGACCCACCGGATCATTGAGGAGTTCATGATCGCCGCCAACGAGACGGTGGGGCGGTTTCTCGCTCAGCAGAAGGTGCCCACCCTCTTCCGGGTGCACGAGCCCCCCGATCCGGCCAAACTGGAAAACTTTTTCCGCATCGCCCGGGCGGTGCTTCCCGAAGAGGCGGCATCCAGAGATCTCCAGCGGATCCTGCGGGCGGTGGAGGGCAAGCCCCAGGAACCCCTTCTCAACTATCTGCTGCTTCGTTCCATGAAGCGGGCGGGCTACGCCCCGGAGCCGCAGGGGCATTTCGGTCTGGCTTCCCCGGCTTATCTCCACTTCACCTCTCCCATCCGGCGCTATCCGGATCTGGTGGTGCACCGGACCCTGCTTTCCACCCTCCAGGGGAAACCCGCTCCCTATACACCGGAGGCCCTTTCCGAAATTGCCCTTCACGTGAACGAGCAGGAACAGCGGGCGGACGAGGCGGAGCGGGAACTCCTGACCCTGAAGAAGATGGAGTTCATGAAGCAGCACGTGGGGAAGGCCTTTGAGG
>WFYF01000220.1 GCA_015490255.1 Caldifarciminota bacterium | reverse complement strand
GTTCTCCAGCCGTACCCGTGTGATCATCTTTCCCTCCCCCTTCCCCATCGGAGGCCCCTGGGCCTCCGATGGGGGTGAATTACCGGATCCCGGCAAGTTCCTGAAGAAGCCGCCAGTTCCGCAGACGGTCCTCCTGGGCCCGGAGGAGGGCCTCGGAGGGGTTGCCTTCCGCGTCAAAGTGCTTGGCGAACCGCCCCTCTCCCCGGGCGAAGGTGATGAAATCAATCACCTCCCCGGTTTTGGGGTTCTTATACCAGTCCTCCTTGGGCGCCGGGTTGCCGGCGAGGGACAGCCGATCCCGGATGCGCTCCCCTTTGCGGGGGTCATACACCAGGAGGGGAAAGGCCCGGGAATAGACGGCCATGCGGGCCCGCAGGAAGGACTCGTTGTCCGCGATACCGTGTTCGGGCTGGCAGGGGGCATAGACGTTGATCACCGCCGGACCTGGATAGTCGTTCGCATCCATCACCGCCTTGTAGAAGTGGTTCACGTGATAGGCCGTGGTCTGGGCCACAAACACCTCCGGATGCATCATCAGGATCTGGGCGATTTCCTTCCGGCGCTCCACCTTCCCCGCCTGGGCTTTCCCGAAGGCGGACATCTTGGCCTCCTGGCCCATGAAACTCGCGGTGGAGGCCTGCCCGCCGGTGTTGGAATACACCTGGGTGTCCAGGATGAGCACCTTGATGTCCATGCCGGTGGTGAGCATCCGGGACAGGGACTGGAAGCCGATGTCATACATGGCCCCGTCCCCGCCGAGCACCCACAGGCGCACCTTTTCCTTGCCTTCCTTGTTCAGGGCCATCCGCACGCCCACCGCCACGGTGGCGGCGTTCTCAAACAGGGAGTTCATCCAGGGCACGGTGAAGGGGTTGAAGGGATAGGTGGAGCCATACACCGTGTTGCACCCCGTGGCGGCCACGATGGCGATGTTCTCCTTGCCATACTGGAAGGCGGTGGCGGCCAGCATCATCCGGATGGGCGTGGCCTCGCCGCATCCCGCACAGGAGCCGGCACCGCCCACATACAGCAGGGTGTCTTCGGCGAGCATCAGGTCACCCACGGCCCGCTCGTTGATGTATTCCCGGGGGGTGGTGGGAAGTTTCTTGTAAAAGGCGAAGGTTTTGCGGTATTTCGGCACGGTGTCCCCGGTTTTCCGGATCATCCGGAGGGCGTTGTATCCCTGCTCCTCGCAGACCGTCACGCACTCGGCACATCCCTTGCACTTGGTGGGGTCAATGAAGATGCCGAACAGGGCGCCTTCCAGCCCCTGACGCTGGGGAAGCTCATAGAACTTCTTGGTCTTTGCGAAGTGCAGGCGATAGATGGGGCGCTCTTCCTCCGGAACTTCGGCCAGATGCTTCTCCACCACGCTTTCAGGAACGGCCTTGCCCAGGATGGCGGTGTCGGGGCACTCGGTGACGCATTTCATGCACCCGACGCACTTGTCGGGGATAAACTCGGGGATTTCCGGGGCGATATAGCTGAAGTCCCGGAGATACCCCGAACCGGGTGCGTTCCAGGACAGGGCGGTGGAAAGGTCGGCGGGGAGCTCATCCGGCCCCCAGCCTTCGTTATAGGCCTCCACGATGTCCCGGAACTTGGCAATGTATTCTTCCGGCTTGAGGATGGAAACCTTCGGGCTCATGTCACACCTCCTGCACGTGGCTCCCCACCATCAGGTCCGTGGGGATGGTCTGGACTTCCCGGTAACCCCGGCGAACGGCCTCCAGGTTGGCCTGCACCACCGCCTCACCCCGCTTGCCGAAGTATTTCCGGAGCACCCCTTCCACGGCCTTCCACACTTCCTCTTCGGGGAGATTGCGCTCCCGGATGAAGGGCGCAACCTTCAGGAACACGCCGAGAAGCACGATCCCCTGCATCCGCTGTTCCAGATCCGGCGTGGGGGCGACGGCCCGGGCGATGGCCAGGGTGTCCAGGTAATACACCGTGAGGTCCTTTTCCACGATTTCGGCCCGGACCTTCCAGGGCAGGGCTTTCCACAGGGCTTCGGCGGAGTCGTGTTCGCTCTGGATGAAGAGGCTTCCTCCCGGGGTCAGTCCGGCAAGGGGCCGGGTATAGAAGAAGGCGTCAAAGTCGTTCACCACCACGAAGTTCACCACCCTGAGTTCGCTGTGGATCCGGATAGGCTCTTTCGCCACGGTGAGATAATAGGTGGTGGGCAGACCTTTTTTCTCCGCGCCGTATTTGGGAAAGGCCTGGACGTAAAGGTCCAGGAGATCCGCCACCACCGAGGCGATCACCTTGTTGGTGGTCACCGAACCGAAGCCACCCACCGAGTGGCCCCGCATGGAAAAGGCCCCCGCAGGCCGGAGATCCGGATCCTCTTTGCGGGAGAGGGCGAGCTCGTGATGGATGCCCAGGACGAAATACCGCCGGGGCTCTCCCTGGATCATGTGCTCCACCGAGGCAATGAAATCGCCGCCCCGCACGTCCCGGCCGCCCAGCCCGGCGGAAGCGCTGTAGATCAGGGGGATACGTTCCACCTGCGGATAGCGCTCCTGGGGCATTTCCGCCGCGGTCAGGGCATCGGCGAAGGCCGCCTTGATCTCCCGGGTGAGATGGTTGGACTGGGCCGGGGGATCGTCCATCCGCTCCACCACCACAAAGGCTTTGAGGTGCTTCAGCGCCTCCACGATCTCCGGTCCCGGAAAGGGCCGGAAGGTGCGTACGTTCAGCACCCCCACCCGCCAGCCTTTTTCCTCCCGCATCCAGTCCACGGCGGCCTGGGCGGTTTCGGCCATGGTCCCCATCGTGACGATGGCGTATTCCGCATCCTCCAGACGGTGGCTCTCCAGCAGGTCATAGTCACGGCCGGTGAGCTCGCTGTAGAGGCGCATGTTCTCCCGGAGGATGCCCTTGAGGGGGTGATAGAAAGCACGCTGGGCGATTTTCCCCTTCATATAGGAGTCCTGGTTCTGCACCGTGCCGATCTGGAGGGCGTGTTTCGGGTCCAGGAGGTTCATCAGGCGCTCCCGGGGGTCGCCCACAAATTCCTTCATCAGCTCGGGCTCCGGCAGGCGCACGTTCTCAAGGGTGTGGGTGGTGAGAAAGCCGTCCTGCACGACCATGAAGGGCGTGAGGGCGTCTTCGGCCGTCCGGCGGGCAATGAGGGCAAGATCCGCGGCCTCCTGAACGTTTTTGGC
>WFYF01000219.1 GCA_015490255.1 Caldifarciminota bacterium | reverse complement strand
GCCAGGGATGACGGGAGATGTCAAAGCGATCCAGGTGCATCACCTTCGCCCAGGCTCTGGCAAAGTCACGGATGAACTTCTCGTCGGCATCGTCGGCACCATACACCTCGGCGATAGCCCGCAGGGAGGCATCCGCGCCGAAAATCAGATCCACCCGGGTGGCCGTCCAGCGGCGCTCTCCGGTTTTCCGGTCCACTCCTTCAAAGAGCTGCCGATCCTCCGAAAGGGGACGCCACTCCGTATCCAGATCCAGGAGGTTGACGAAAAAGTCGCGGGTCAGCACCCCCGGCCGGTCGGTCAGCACGCCGTGGCCTGTTCCGCCATACACCGCCCCCAGCGCCCGCAGACCTCCCACCAGAACTGTCATTTCCGGCGGTGTCAGGGTGAGAAGCTGGGCCTTGTCCACCAGCATCTCTTCAGGAGAGAGGTGGGCCCGACGGGGGTCATAGTAGTTGCGGAAACCGTCGGCGGCGGGTTCCACCATCTCCCAGAACTCCACATCGGTCCATTCCTGGGAGGCATCCACCCGGCCGGGGAGGAAGGGAATGGTCAACGCATACCCGGCCTGACGGGCAGCCTCCTCCACGGCCGCGGTTCCCGCCAGCACGATCATGTCCGCCATGGAAATCCGTTTGCCTCTCTGCTGGGACTCGTTAAACGCCCTGCGGATAGTTTCCAGCACCTCCAGGACCCGGGCCAGCTGGGCGGGCATGTTCACTTCCCAGTCCTTCTGCGGAACCAGGCGGATGCGGGCGCCGTTGGCCCCTCCTTTGAAGTCGCTCACCCGGAAGGTGGCCGCCGCTGACCACGCCGTGTACACAAGCTCCGGAATGCTGAGCCCAGACTTCAGAACCTCTTCTTTCAGCTGACGGATGTCCTCCTCCTCCACGAGAGGATGATCCACCGGCGGAAGGGGCTCCTGCCATACGAACTGCTCATCGGGAACCTCCGGGCCCAGATAGCGGCTGGGGGGACCGAGATCCCGGTGGGTCAATTTGAACCACGCCCGGGCAAAGGCCTGCTTGAAGGCTTCCGGATCCTCCAGAAACTTCTTTGCGATGGGTTTGAAAATGGGATCCATCCGGAGGGCGAGATCGGTGGTGAGCATGATGGGCTTGTGGCGCTTTCCGGGGATGTGGGCGTCAGGGACCAGGTCTCCGGTCTCCGGGTCCACCGGAACCCACTGCCAGGCGCCTGCGGGGCTTTTCACCAGGTTCCAGTCGTATTTGAACAGGATCTCCAGAAAACTGTGGTCCCACCGGGTCGGCGTGGGGGTCCATGCTCCTTCCAGACCGCTTGTGATGGTATCCGGTCCCTTCCCGGTGCCGTACCGGTTTTTCCACCCGAGCCCCTGCTCCTCCAGAGGGGCCGCGTCCGGCTCCGGACCCAGATGATCCACGGATGCCGCACCGTGAGCCTTGCCGAACGTATGCCCACCGGCGATCAACGCCACGGTTTCCTCATCCGTCATCCCCATCCGCCGGAAGCTCAGCCGGATGTGTTTGGCGGCCTCCAGAACGTTGGGCTCCCCGTTGGGTCCCTCCGGATTCACATAGATCAACCCCATCTGGGTTGCGGCCAGTGGACCCTCCAGCTCTCCCTCCTCGGTGAACCGCTGGGACTCCAGCCATTCGCTCTCCTTGCCCCAGTGGATGTCCTCCTGGGGCTCATACACGTCTTCCCGGCCGCCCGCGAATCCGAGAGGCTCAAACCCCATGTCCTCCAGCGCCACGTTTCCGGCAAGGATGATGAGATCTGCCCAGGAAATGCGCGCACCGTATTTTTTCTTGACCGGCCACAGCAGACGCATGGCCTTGTCCAGGTTGATGTTGTCCGGCCAGCTCCGCACAGGCCACAGGTGGATGATGCCCCGGTTGGCCCCTCCCCGGCCGTCCAGCACCCGATAGGTGCCGGCGCTGTGCCAGGCGAGACGGATCATCAGAGGACCATAGTGGCCATAGTCTGCCGGCCACCAGTCCTGGGAGGTGGTCAGCACCTTCCGGATGTCCTCCTTCACCGCCTGGAGATCCAGTTCGGCGAAGGCCCGGGCATAGTCAAAGTCCGGGTCCATGGGACGGGTCTCCGGGCAGTTCTGACGGAGCACCCGGAGATTCAGCACGTTCGGCCATCGTTTGTCCTTCAGCATGGGCAGCCTCCTTTTGTGAAAATGGTTTGCATGTGCAAATATATTACAGTTTCATGGGGGTCTGGTCAAGCCCCCCGGCGTCACGGGTCAGAGGGTTTGTCCGGCATCTCCCTGTCTGCGCTGAACGCGCGGTTTCCCAGTTTTTCAGGGCCCTCAGAGAGGGCAGGCTTGTGGAGAAAGCCAGGGAGAGAAAGAGAATGGGCTGGCGCATAAGGCTCCGGCTTGAAACCGGAGAGAGATTCCGTTCTTCGGAACCGTGCCTAAGCCCGGGATCACGCCACAATTGCCGAAACCCTTTCCACCAGGTCCTTTCGGGGTGCAACCCCGGCGGTCTGACAGGCCTGGTGGTATATGCCCAGAACCGTGCGCCCCAGATCCCGAAACGCCTGCGGATGGGCCTGGAGATAGGGAAACAGCGTTTCCAGGGCTTCTTCAAGGATGGGCACGGCCTCACGAGAACGGTTCAATTCCGCAAGCAAAAACCCCTCAAGCGCCAGGGTTCGGGCCAGATTTAGGAGGAAGGCGTCGGGGTTTTGCTCGGCCAGTTGTCTGTAAATCTCCACGGCTTCCTGCGTGGCCTTCAGTGCTTCCTCTCTGCGGCCCAGGGCGGAAAGCCTATTCCCCAGGTTGTTGAGGCTGGTGGCCAGATAAGGAAGAAAGGCGGCGGGGTTTTGCTCCGCAAGTTTCCGACGAATCTCCACAGCCTCCTGCGTGGCCTTCAGTGCCTCCTCCCTCCGACCCAGATCCATGAGGACATTTGCCAAATTGTTGAGGCTTTTGGCCAGATGAGGG
>WFYF01000218.1 GCA_015490255.1 Caldifarciminota bacterium | reverse complement strand
GGATGGCAGGGCGGAAGGACCGGGAGTAGCGTACGCGAGGGATTTTCAGCACGCCTCCCTGCACGATTTCAAAGAAATCGTGCAGGGAGCATAGAAGGCCATACCAACGCGTTCGCCTTTTGCCCGGCGCTCGTATATTTCATCAAGGAGATCATCGATCAGGTCTTTCTTTTGTTCGTCTTTCTTCTTCGGCATGCTTATCCTCCTTTTGGCACCTTTTTAAGGATACACCCCTTTACACAATTCTATCCATACCCCCTGGGGAGAAATCCCCGGGGAAGAAAAGGGATCAGACGAGGTGACGATCGGGTGCGTGGACACCGAAGGGAGGTGTGTGGAGCTGACCGTACGCTGGAGGCGAAGAAAAGAGAACAGGGACCTTCTTTGCATCCACGGGGCTGGAGATATACGGGAGAAAGAGATGCTGGAGCACGTGTGGCGAAGGTTCCGGAAGTCCCCGGGGTGGGAGGTGTCGGTGAACGCGGAGGGCCGTGCCCTGAAAGGAAGCGTGCTGTTCGGCGCGCTGCTGGGGATTGCGCTGGCAGCCCGCAGCGGGTGACGTTTTCATCCCCCATCAGGAGCTGCCCGGGACCTCTCCCGGATAAGCGGCAGGGCTATGCCGCGCTCCCCTTTCCTCACACTGCGCCGTGGAGGTGCTGTTTGAAAGTTTTATAGTTTTATTGTAAAATTTTCTTATAACAAAACATCCCGAGCAGGAGGTGTGTCATGGCACGGATGATCACAAGGGATATGCTGGTGGAGCTTCACGAGCTGGCCGACGGCACGGCGCCGGTGGTGAGTTTCTATCTCTCCACCCTGCCTTACCGGGAAGACCCCGTCCAGCGCGGTGAACGGCTCCTCCAGACGCTGGAGGGCCGGGGTGTGGAGGCGGAACAGGACCGCATCCGGTCTTTTCTCCGGGAGGAACTCCCCGGTCTTCTGAAGTCGCAGGAACCCTATGCGGTGCGGGGGGTGGCCGTGTTCGCCTCGGCCCCGCGTGAGTTTTTCCAGGTCTATCCCCTGCCCCACTCCGTCCGGGACCTGGCTGTGGCGGACCGGAGCCCCTACATCCGGCCCCTTTCCACGCTTCTGGATGAATATAAGCGCTATCTCGTCGTGGTGGTGGACCCGAAAAAAGCCCGCTTTTATGAGATGTTCCTGGGGGCCATCACCGACGCGGAGAAACTCCGGGGCATCCGGCCGTTTGAACGGGTGAAGTCCCCACCGCCCCGACGCAAACGGCATTACGACTATGTCATCGCCCAGCACTACCTGTCCGTTGCGGAATACACCGCAGACCTGATGTTCCGAAAGCACTTTGACCTCCTGATCATCGGTGAACCCCGGGCCTTTCAGGGACAGTTCTCCCTGTATCTGCCCTTCTCCCTCCGGGAGAAGATCGCGGGGACCATGGAGGCAGACCCCACCGACGATATCGCCGTGGTGCTGGCGCGGGCACGGAGGGTGGAGCGGGCCTATGAAAGGGCCGAGGAGGAACGCACCCTGAAACGATTCCGGGAAATCCTGGAGGCGGGAGGGCCCGCAGTGGCCGGACTGCCCGCGGTGCTGGATGCCCTGATGCACAACCAGCTCCAGACCATCCTGCTGGCGGAAGGATTTCAGCGGGAAGGGGTGCGCTGCCCCTCCTGCGGCTTTCTGGGCCTGGAGGAGGCCACCTGCCCGGTGTGCGGCAGGCCCACCGTTCGGGTTCCGGACGTGGTGGACGACCTGGTGGAGGAGGCCTGGGTCCAGGGGGTGGGGGTGGAGCACGTGCTGGAGGCCGAGCGTTTGAAGGACGTGGGCTATGTGGGGGGCTTTTTGAGGTTTGTGGACGAGAAACGTTGAAACGCCCCCGCGGATTTCATATAATAGCCCTGCCATGCCTGAACGGATCGGAGTGATCGGCACGGGCGCCATCGGGATCACGGTGGGCCTCCACCTCGCCGAAAGCGGGGTGGAGGTGGTGTTCTTCACCCGGAACCAGCGGCGGGCCCGGGACGTGGAGCGGGAAGGCCTGCGCCTGATCGTGGATCACAGGCACTATCACGTTTATCCCGCTGTGATGCCCCTTGCGGAGGCGAAAGGAGGGGACCTGGACGGGGTGATTCTCGCGGTGAAGGCCTATGACACCGCCCGGGTGGCCGAGGTGGCCCCGGATGCCCTGCTGGACCTCCCCTGGCTTTCCCTCCAGAATGGCCTCCACCACTGGGCTCCTCTGCTGGAACGGCTGGACGTGGAGCGGTTCACCCTGGCCGCCACCAGCATGGCCGCCTTCCGGGTCCTGCCCAACACCGTCCGCCAGACCGCCATGGGCACCACCGTGCTGGGTCCCCACACCCCGGGGACGGACACCGCCGTTGCCTCTTTCTGGGCCCGGCTTCTTCAGGATGCGGGCTTTCCCACCGTGCTGGTCCAGGACGTGTGGCCTTATCTGTGGCGGAAGCTCCTGCTCAACGCCGTGGTGAACCCCGTCACAGCCCTGGCCCGGGTGCCCAACCGGGGGGTGGTGGATGTGCCGGATCTCCGGGAACTCGCCCGGGATCTCCTGCGGGAAGCCTATCCCGTGGTGGCTTCCCGCCTTCTGCCGGAGTGGGATCTGGACCATCTCTGGGAGGATCTCCTGAACCTTCTTGCCGAAACCGGAGAGAACCGTTCCTCCATGTTCCAGGACCTGCAGTATGGCCGCCCCACGGAAAGCCCCTGGATCACCGGGGTTCTCCTGGACGAGGCGGCCCGGGAGGGGATCCACCTGGTCCGTCACGAAACCCTCCAGCGTCTCCTGGAGGGGCTTCAGGTGTGGCAGCAGGTGGAGGGGGTGCATGCGCGTTGACCTCATCACCCTCTTCCCGGAATATTTCCACGCCCCCCTCCGGATCGGCCCCCTGAGAAAAGCCCAGGAGGCTGGAAGTCTCCA
Source organism: Caldifarciminota bacterium (assembly GCA_015490255.1). GTDB lineage: Bacteria > Hydrothermota > Hydrothermia > S141-80 > S141-80 > S141-80. Next base: position 2,848 of record WFYF01000218.1, on the reverse strand, counting down.
GGTCTTTCTCCACGATCCCGCCCATTACGCCGATCACCCCAAGGCGGTGGACGACGTGCCCTACGGCGGGGGGGCCGGGATGGTGATGCGCCCGGAGCCGGTGGTGCGCATCCTCCGGAAACTTCCCCCCGGCGGAACGGTGATCTATCTCTCCCCCCAGGGCATACCCCTGTGCCAGAAACGAGTGGAGGCCCTCGCCCGCAAAGAGCATCTCGTGATCCTCTCGGGACGGTATCTCGGGCTGGATGCCCGGGTGGTGGAGGCCTTCGTGGACCTGGAAGTTTCCATCGGGGACTATATCCTCTCCGGGGGAGAACCCGCGGCCTTGGTGCTTCTGGATGCGGTGGCCCGCCTCCTCCCCGGTGCGGTGGGGGACGAGGCCTCCCGGGAGCGGGACTCCTTCACGGCCACCGTGGGGGGAATCCTGGCGGGGCCGGTGTATACCCGTCCTCCGGTGTTTGAGGGGATGGCGGTCCCGGAGGTGCTGCGGGGCGGCAACCACGCAGCCATCCGCCGGTTCCTCCGCAAAGAGGCCCTGCGCAAAACCCTCCACCGCCGGCTGGATCTCCTGCGGAAGATCCCCCTCTCCGAAGCAGACCGGGCCCTGATCCGGGAGATCGCCGAGGAGGAAGGGTGGTCGTTCTGAAGTCCCGTGCCGAACGGATTCAGGCAGTGCTGGCCCGGCGTCAGCCCACCCTCCGGGTGTTCATGGAAGAGGTGGTGAACGAGCACAACTTCTCTGCCATCCTCCGGACGGCGGACGCGGTGGGCGTGCTCCACGTGCACTATGTCTATTCCCGATCTTCTCCCCCCATCCACCCCCGGATCACCCAGGGCACCCACCACTGGCTCGTGCTCCACCGGGAGGAAAACGCCCGGGCGGCGCTGGGACAACTGCGGAACGAGGGCTTCCGGATTCTGGTCACCCGGGTGGACCCTTCCGCCCGGGACTTCCGGGAGGTGGATTACACCGGGAAGGTGGTGGTTGTGGTGGGGAACGAACATGAAGGCGTGTCACCGGAGGTGGCGGCCCTGGCGGATGAGCTTCTCTGGATCCCTATGGTAGGCATGGCCCGGAGTCTGAACGTTTCGGTGGCCACGGCCCTGGTGCTGTATGAAGCCTTCCGCCAGCGGGAGGCGAAGGGGATGTATGCCACGCCCCAGCTTCCCGAGGAAGAAGCCCGGGCGCTGTTTGACCGGTGGACGCTGGGACGCAGGCTTGCACAGCGGGGTCTTTCGCGGGAAGGATCCTGACGGGTGATTCCCGGACGGCCTTTCCCCGGGCTCGTGCGGAGTCAGGGGAACGGAGAAAGGGTATCCTGAAACACCCATTCGGGATTGCCGTCCCCATCGGTCTTGAGGAGATAGGCGTCGGTTTTCCCGGCACCGAAGGACCAGGTGTGTCCGGCGATGATATACCCTCCATCGGCGGTTTGCTGGACATCACGGCCCACGTCCCAGCTCGCTCCGCCCAGGGTCCGGGACCACTGAACCTGCCCTTCGGCATCGGTTTTCACGAGCAGCACCTTTCCGCCCGAATCCGGTGTCCAGGTCTGTCCGGCCAGGACAAAACCTCCATCGTCGGCTGGGGATATGGAAAACAGCTCTGTGTCGTAACCCAGAGAGAGGGTGCGGGACCATACCTCGTTCCCCTCCGCGTCTGTTTTGACGAGCAGGGGTACAGCGTCAGGGCGCCCCGCCCATCCGAGAATCACCCATCCCCCATCCGCGGCAGGGACCACGTCATAGGCCCCTTCGGCGACAGAGTCCACCCCCAGCGTCCGGGACCAGAGAAGATCGCCGTTTTCGTCCGTTTTGATCAAATAGACGTCCGGGATGCTGTCCTCGTTGAAAGACGTTGTGGACCCGGCGATCAGGAACCCGCCGTCGGGTGTGGTGAGAACCGCCCGGGCTTCGTCGTTTCTGCCTCCACCGAAGGTGCGGGTCCAGAAGGTGTCCCCTGCAGCGTGGACCTTGAGGAGATACACGTCCTTTTTCCCGGCCCCAAATGATGTGGTGAAGCCGGCCACAATGAAGTGACCGTCCGGCGTGCGGTCCACCGCATAGCCTCGCTCTTCCCCGCTGAAGCCGTAGGTTCGTTCCCAGATATATCCTCCTACCCGCGCCACATACAGATCACCCCCTGCATGCCCCACCACGAGGTATTTCCCTTCCGGAGCCTCCATCACGGCATACGCAATGCCGCGCTGCAGGGTTTCCGTCCACTGGGCGTTCCCTTCCGGATCGGTTTTGACAAGAAAAACGTGGTAGCCGGCAGGATAGGTGAAGGTTTCGGTATAGCCGGCCAGGATATACCCCCTGTCGGCGGTCTGCTGGACGGCGAAGGCTGCATCTCTCCCGGTGTCTCCGTAGGTCTGGCCCACCCGCGTGATCACTTCCGGCTGGGGAACCTTCCGGCGACAGCTGTGCAGGAGAAAGCCCCCCATAAGCACCAGAACGGCCAGAACGCTGCGCATGGCATTCCCTCCTGAAACGCATGTCTATTATCCCCGGGGATGGAGGGATTTTCAACGGCGGGACGGTTCCCGCTCCCTCCTGTATAATGCCCGGACGTGGAGGGCGTGAAAGGACTGTTCCGGTTCCTCGCACGCCGGTATGGCGGTGTGCCGGAGCCCTTCTGGTTCGCCCCGTTGGAGCGTGTGCTGTTCCCCGGATGGGTCCTGCTCTGGATCCTCCCCGTTCTGCCTGCGGATTTTCTCTGGCTGAAGGTTGTGGGGGACTGGATGCTGGCCCATCGTTCCCTGATGCCCCCCCACGATCTCCTTTCCCCCTATGCCCTTCCCCAGGACGTGCCCAACCTTCCGCCCTTCACCGCACTCCTGGTGGC
>WFYF01000217.1 GCA_015490255.1 Caldifarciminota bacterium | reverse complement strand
TCTTTGGACTCGCGCTGGGCTGGTATACGGTTCGCTTTGCCGCAGGCTGGCTGGAACCCCTCCAGCAGCGCCAGGACCTTCCGGGTGCCCCGGGGGATGGGGAGTTCCGCAAGTTCTTCCGGGTCCACCCACCGCAGGACCTCGGCCTCCCCCACCACCGAAACGTCCTCGGAGGTTTCGGCCACAAAAAGGTGGAGTTCCACCCGGAGATGGGTGTAGGTGTGGCGCACCGAACCCCGATAGGTGAGGTTCCGGAGTTCCCGGATGCCCGTCTCCTCCCGGATTTCCCTGCGGAAGGCCGCTTCCAGCGTCTCCCCCGGCCGCACCTTCCCGCCCGGAAGTTCCCACAATCCTCCGAGCATCCGGTCCCGCCGGCGCCGGCCCACCAGGACCTTTCCCTCCCGGAGGAGATAGCCCACCACCACCGGAACGAAAGGCACCTCCCGGGAAGACTTTCGGGGATAGGCCTCCGGACTTCCCTTCTGGTATGCTCTGCAGGCCTCCCGCACCGGACACCGCGCACACGCCGGTGTGCGGGGGGTGCACACGGTGGCCCCCAGTTCCATCAGGGCCTGGGCCATATCGCCATACCGCCCTTCCGGGACGAAAGGGATCAGGCTGTCAGCCAGCTTCTGAAAGGCCCGGGGCGGGAGGTTGTCCTGCGCCAGGAGGCGGGCAAGCACCCGCCGGACGTTGCCGTCCACGGGAAGATAGGGCTGATTGAAGGCGATGGCCAGGAGGGAACGGGCCGTGTAATCCCCGATCCCCGGAAGGCGGCGCAGTTCCCGGAAGGTTTGCGGGATCCCGCCGAAGCGGGCCAGGGCTTCCCGGGCTCCCCGCCACAGATGGATCGCCCGGCGGTAATAGCCCAGACCCTCCCAGGCCTTGAGCACCTCCGCTTCCTCTGCCTCCGCCAGGGCTTCCAGGGTGGGGAACCGCTCAAGAAACCGGTCGTAATAGGCCAGCACGGTCTCCACCCGGGTCTGCTGGAGCATCACCTCCGCCACCCAGATGCGGTAGGGATCCCGGGTGCGCCGCCAGGGGAGATCCCGCCGGTGGGCGGCATACCAGGCAAGCAAACATCCCACCACCCACCGGGCACGATCCGGAGGGAAGGCCGGTCCCTTCACAGGGCTTTCAGTCCTTCCGGGACGCCATCTCCCGGTCCAGCATCAGCAGGGCCGGTCCGTGGTCCCCGGCCAGTTCCAGCCGGGCCACCACCTCGCCGGTGAGGGCCTCTTCCTCCACCTGTTCCTCCACAAACCACTGGAGGAAGTTTTCCGCCGCCAGGTCCCCCACCTCCCGGGCCAGGCGCACCAGGTCGTGAATGCGCTCCGAGATATACCGCTCGTGCTCATGAGCTTTGCGGAAGGCCGTAAGGGGGGAGTCCCAGTCCGGACGGGGCGCGGGAATCTCCTGGAAAGCCACCGGAACCCCGCGGTCGGTCAGGAAGTTCACGAACTTCATGGCGTGCTCCACCTCTTCCCGGGCCTGAATCCGGAGCCAGGCGGCAAACCCCGAAAGCCCCCGCAACGCCATGTCCGTGGCCATGGCCAGATAGAGATAAGCCGAGAAGAACTCTTCCCGAACCTGCTCGTTCATCGCCTGCTGGAGCCGTGCATCCATCGCAACCTCCCTGTTATGTGTTGAATCCGTGGAAAAGAGTATACACAACCGGTCGGGTTCCATCCACCTGTGTTCTGTCCAGGTGTAGGGTGTATGTTTCAGCCCCCGGAATCTCAAGAGAATCTGCAGGGTGGCGGAAGGGGCACGACCTCTCTTCTGTGTCCATCCTCCGATCCACGTTATACAACCCGATCGCTTCCTCCACAGCACGGTGCAAGGATCCCGCGTCCTCCACCCCACGGAAAAATCGGAGATTTTTTCCATGGGGCCCCAAAACTCCCTTCCACCGGCGGCTTGTGTCTGCCACCCACACCCCGCCGGGGGCTGTTACCCAGAAACCCTTTAACAGGTTGGGAAACAACCTTCCCCCGCCTGCGCGGTCTGTCCCCGGGACCAGGCACCTCCCGAAGAAGCGCATACATTTTCGGGGTCCCCACGACGCTCCGAAGGAACGTCGTGGGGTAAGAACGTGTGCTCCACACCTTCATCCAGTCCCTCTACCCAGGTGTCCGAACTTATGGGTGAACCTCAGCAGGGGGCTTGACAGCCCGACCCCCTAACATTATAATATAATTGCACGTTGAGATTATCTGACAC
>WFYF01000216.1 GCA_015490255.1 Caldifarciminota bacterium | reverse complement strand
AGACCCGCCGCCCCATGGATCCCGTCACCACGAACACCATCCCCACCCCACCCCAGGTGGAGAGGGCCGGGAAAGCCTCGCGATGCACGTCCAGAAGGGCGTCATCAAAGGTGATCACCGCACCACGGCCTCCCTTCAGCAGAGCCTGAAAGAGCTGCTCCCGATTCCGGGGCAGGGGAAAACGCCCCGCAAGCCACCGGAGGTGGGTCCGGAACTGCCGGGGAGTGACCCATGTGCCTCCCCGAACCGGTGGACCTACCTGGTGATACTGGAGAAGGAGCGGATGGCTTTTGCGCGGGCCCGTTTCCACGACACGTGATGCCAGAGCCATGAGGCGGCCTCCCGGAACAGGGGAGCGGCCACCGCACCGCCGCTTCGTCCCCGTGCAGGTTCATCCACAAGCACATAGATCACGTATTCCGGTGCCTCGGCAGGGAAATAACCCACAAAAGAGGTCAGCAGTTTCCGGAACGAATACCGCCCGGTGAGGGAATCCACCTTCTGGGCGGTGCCGGTTTTTCCCGCCACCAGCAGGCCCGGAACCCGGGCCCGCCGGCCGGTTCCCCGCTCCACCACCTGAAGAAAAGCCTGCTGCAGAGAAGCGATGGTGCCCGGGTCGGCGATGGTCCTCAACGGTGGGGGCGGGGTTGTGGGCTGGCCGTCCACTGAAAGAATCAGGCGAGGAGGAAGGAGTTTCCCGCCGTTGGCCACCGCCGCATACACCAGGGCCACCTGAAGGGCGTTCACAAGATACCCCTGGCCGATGGCCACCGAAGCCAGATCCACGCTGTCCCAGGTGGCGAAAGACCTGAGTTTTCCGGGGTTCTCACCGGGAAAGGTGATGCCGGTGGGGGTGCCGATGCCCAGCCGCCGGAGCGTGGTATAAAGCTCCCGGGCTCCGATGCGGAAGGCAAGCCGGGCGGTGGCGATGTTGGAAGACCACACCAGCGCCCGTTCCAGCGTGAGCCAGCCCACGGCGGAATCCGAACTCTCCCGGAACAGATGCCGCTGGATGCGGATGGTCCGTCCGGGGACCCGGAGGGTGTCGGTGAGCTTCCATCCGCTTTCCAGCGCTGTGAGATAGGTGGCCACCTTCATCACCGATCCGGGCTCATAGGGGGCGGTGAGGAACCGGAGCGTTCCCTTCTCTGGAGGATGTTCCACCCACGCAAGAATTTCTCCGGTCTGGGGATCCAGCACCAGGATGGCACCTCTCCGGGCTTCCACCGCCTGGACATGGTCCACAAGCAGGCGATACAGGTGGTCGGAGATGTCCGGATCAATGGAAACCCGGACAGGTTTCCCGGGGCGAACCCGGTGGGAGGGGTAAAAGGGGGGAACCAGGACAGCCCGTCCTCCCCGCTGCCGGACAAACACTACCTCAAACCCTTCCTCTCCCTGCAGGAGATCCTCCAGCCACAGTTCCAGGCCGGACCCTCCCACCTCGTCCTTCCGGAGATGCCCCACCACAGGCAGAAGGGCCTTTCCCGCGGGGACGTCCCTGCCGAAGCCCGGAACCAGCCGGATGCCCTGGATGCGGGCGTTGCGCAGGGCTTCTTCCGTGCGTCTGGAGTAGGGAAGTTCCCCCACATAGGTGAGACGGTTGGGCTTCACCCGGGGCACGCGCAGGCCATACCGGAGAAGTTTGCGCTGGGAACGGTGGTTTTTATAGGCATAAACCTTCAGCACGCCCACGCTGGTGGCCAGGGGAAAACCGTTGCGGCCCAGGATTTCTCCCCGGGGAGCGTGGGTTTTGATGCCGATCCGAACGGGTCTTGGCGGTTTAACGTCCTGAAACACCAGGGCCGCGATCCGGATCAGTGCGATCCCGGCCAGGAGCCAGAGAAGGATAAAGAACCCCTGGATCCGCCACTTTGAAACCCGATCCAAGAAAACGCCGTCGTAACCGTTCATAGCTGTACTCCCGATAGACTTCTCCCTGGATCCGGCGGAGTTCCACCTCCTTCCGGAGCCGTTCTTCTTCCAGCCTGCGAAGCTCCCGCGCCCACCCGAGCAGCAGACTATTGGCCAGGGTGAGCGCAACGAGCCAGAATCCGAAGACAAGCATCCACCGCCACTGCATCCTCACCTTCCTTCACAAAAGCCCGGAGTCGCGCACTCCGGGACCGGGGATTTTCGGCAACCTCCCCGGGTTGGGGCGTCCGTCCCCGGGGATACAGCACACGGACCCCCGGAAGATGCCGGACGCATTTGACCAGGCGGTCTTCCAGAGAGTGATAGGAAAGGACCACCAGCCGCCCGCCGGGGGTCAGAACCTGCCAGGCGGCGCACAGACCCATCTGGAGGATCTCCAGTTCCCGGTTGATCCAGATGCGCAGCGCCTGATAGACCTTCCGGAGCAACCGTGTCCCTCCCCGGGGAGCACGGGTCAGGATCACGTCGTTGAGCTCCCCCACCGTTCGGGGTTTCCGGTCAAACATGGCCCGGGCAAGGGGCAGGGCCCGGCGGATTTCCCCATACTGCGTGAGAATTTCCGCAAGTTTCTCCGGATGGAGTTCCCGCCATCGGCGATAGAGGGGCTCTCCCTCCTCCGGGTTGAAACGCATGTCCAGGAGCTCGTCGGGCTTCCGGAAGCTGAATCCCCGGCCGCTGGCCTCCAGAAGGAAAGAGGAGAGGCCCAGGTCCAGGAGAACCCCCTGCACAGAGGCCGGAGAAAGGAAGCGGGACATCTCGTGATAGGAAGCGTGGACGGGACGAACCTGGGGAAGGCTCCGAACGCGTTCCACCAGCACGGAAAACGTAAGGGGGTCTTTTTCAAAAGCCACCACCATACCTTCCATCCCCACCCTTTCCGCCAGGGCCCGGGTGTGTCCCCCCAGGCCCGCGGTGCCGTCCACCACCCTGTCCCCCGGCCGGAGGGCCAGGGCTTCCAGAACTTCCGTCACCATCACCGGGCGGTGGCCGCCGACGGTGGACAGGGGATGGAGCTGAAAAGGCTTTTTCTTCCCCATTGCGTTCCGAAATGCCACAGGGCACAGAGGCCCGGGCGGAGATAGGGATCCGGCGGAAGAAACAGCACGCTGTCCGGGCGAAAGGGCGCATACAGGTCGGCGTTCCGATCTCCCGTGATGTCCAGAATCCAGCGCGGAGACAGGTCCAGGGCCCGCTCCAGGTCCAGCGGGACATATCCCTGCTGACGGACCACATTCACAAGTCCCACACGGGAAAACAGGTCGCTGTAAAAGGTCTCCTGACCGGCCACATACAGCCCTTCCAGACTGCCGGGGGCCCGGGAGACCACGATGAGCACGGGAACAGGCTGGGTGAACCCGTGGAGATGGACGAGCAGACTGTCCAGACGCGCACGGAGTTCTTTCCCCTCTGATGCCTGAAAGAGGCGGGAGAGGGTGTCCAGGGAAGACAGAAGATCCCCCAGACGGGCCGTGGAGATCACCCGGTACGGAAGGCGAAGTTTTGCGAGACTCTCCCGGAACAGGGGCTCCTGGGTGTGGGTGAGCAGCACGAGATCCGGTTGAAGCCGGACCAGGGCCTCAAAGTCAGGGCGCGCAAACCCGCCCACCCGGGGAAGACCGGCCACGGTCCGGAACGTATCGTGGACGGTTACCCCGACCAGGAGAGAAGCCTTCCCGAGAAAGAGCACCATTTCCGTGAGGCTGGGGGCAAGGCTGACCACCCGGAGGGAAAGGATGAGCAGGAGCATCATCTCTCCCGTGCCTCGTCCACCTTCCGCTCCACGTCAAGGAGCAGGACGTCAAGAGGCTTGAAGATGGTGGGTCCGGGGATGCGGGGGGGAAAGTCCCGGAGGAACTGAAAATGGGTGGGAGGAGCACCCACGGAAGTGATGAACAGGCGCACCACCGCCGGTTCCCCGGTGAGGCGCCCGATCTGGGCATGGACCACGGTGCCTTCTTTCAGGAAAATCCATCCCCAGGACTGGCGGGTGAGCACCTCAAGGGTTCCGGTGGCCCCTTCAAGATGCAGGGTGGTGAGCACATCTTCCAGGTCGTATTCTCCCGGCTGAAGGGTCCCCGTAATGCCCCGCTTTTCCCCGATTTCCGAGATCCACGCGTCAAAGGCAAGCCCCAGCTTGCGCTGCCACACCGGCAGGGCGTCGGTGGGAATGCGTACGGGCTTCTCCAGCCAGAACACCGGGATCATGAAGGGGTGTTTTCGCTTCAACTCAAACACGAACTGGATGCTCCGGGGATGAAGGGCGCTGTGATGGAGGACAAAAAAGTCGGGTGTGTAATGGAGAATGTGCCGGCGGGCCTCCTCTTCCGACTGGGCGAAAAGGAGGTCGTGCCGGCTTTCCATGGCCCACATCAGGGCGGAGGTCATGGTGGACACGTTTTTGATCAGAAAATACAGCCGGAACGTTGAAGGCATTTCAGAGGGGAGGGAGGAATTTCTGGAGGCGTTCCCGGACACATCCAGTGGGGCGGTCGGGATGGGGAGTACGCAGGGCGTGGAGGATCTCCCGGCGCACCGTCTCCCGCCCCCAGGCCCGGCTGAGACGGGAGACGAACCGGTGGAGGGCACGCTGCAGCGCCTGTTCCAGATCTTTCCGGGAGAGGTTCTCGTGTTCCATCACCGCTTCCGGTTTCCGCACAAAACGCCGGAGATGGGGAGGGAGGGAAAACCAGAACACCAGACGCACCAGGGCTTTCCCCCACCGCTCCTCCAGGCGTGCGGTGAGAAAGCGGACACACCGGAGGATTTCCTCAAAGTCCTGAAGGAGTTTTTTCCGCATCAGGGCGAGAAAGTCCGGCATGCGTTGCTGAACGAAAGCCTGGAAGGATGCAAACTGTGACAGCCCTCCGTCCTTCCATACCCCTACCCAGATCTCTCCCCGGGGATGGAGAAACAGGGTTTCTCCACCGAACTCAATGCCCACCCATTCCGGCATCCCCCACTCCCGGGTGAGGTCCGGAAATTCCCGGAGGAAGTTGCGCAATCCCTCCGGATCCACGCTTTCCAGGCTCTCCTCAGGGACGGAAGGCTGTCCCGCCAGAGCAACCTGATCTTCCGAGGCCACAAGCCCGATTTTCCCCTGCGTAAACTGGAGCACAGCCGTGCGGATTTCCTCCTGCGAAAGCATCACACCGCCCCCATGAGGGTTTTTTCAACCTGTTCCAGCACATCCGTTTCGGGCACGTTCAGCTTGGAGGTGTCCAGCCAGACCACATAAAGGTCTTCCCCGTCCCGCTTTGCCCAGAGCCACCGATCCCCTCCCGGGAAGGCGAGAAGGATTTTCTGGGGCAGCCGCTGGTCGCGATGGATGCCCCCGGAGGCGTTGAACAGCAACATAATCTGGTCCACCCACCGCTGGGCCCTGTTCCGGATTTCCCGAAGCTCCCCGACCGACGGAGGGGCGTGGGCATCCCGCTCCCCAAACCCCCGGAAGGTCCGGACCCTTCCCTGATGGGCATAAACCACCCTCTCCACCCCCACCAGGTTAAAAACCTGGATGGCCCGCTGGACTCTGGGATCGTCCACCCGCTCTTCAGCGCTTTCCGGGATGCGGACCTCCGTGACCACCCCGGAAGGAATGTCTTCGTCCACCGGTGGACCGTTCAGGGACGGGAAGGTGCTGGGAATCCCGATGTTCTCCATGACGGTAGAAAGCGACACAAAGACGTTCTTCCGGGGAAGGGGCTCCGGAGCTTCCCGGACCAGAAAGCTGATGTTCTCGCTCTGGAGAATGGCCCGCAGGGCCGAGATGCCCTCCTGGCTTCCCAAACGGGCGGTGTGGAGATTGCCCTTCACAAACACCACCTCCCCCCGCTCGCCCCCCGCGTTCACCTCCACCAGGGCGGACTCGCCATCCTCCGTCAGAGCGTTGCACACCCGCACAAATTCCTGGAGTCCCTTAAAAGATCCGCGAATCATGGACAAGCTCCCGAAGGCTCCCGGCAAGCAGCAGCGTTGCCCCCAGAACGGGCAGAAAGGGCAGGAAATCACCGGCGATCCCCGCGTCCGGGAACAGCGCGAGGAAAAGCCCCGCCAGGCCGGCCAGCCAGATGCCCCAGGACGTCCCGAAAGACCCTCCCAGATAGAGCAGCAGACTCCCCAGGCCCAGCACTATGGGGGGAATCACCGCTACCCCTCCGGGGAGGGGCACCCGGAGGCCCACCAGCCACCCGATTCCATAGACCAGCACGGCCCACCACCAGAGCCCGGCCCCGGAAAGGTGAAGCAGCACGCCGGCCGCAAAGAGCCCGTGCCCGCCCCAGAGGAGGACGAAGGCCCATCCCTGGAGCCCCGGATCCACCAGCGGGGCGATCTGATGGACCACGGCGGAAAAGGTCCAGACGATCATGCCCCAGATGGCCAGGGACACGGCCAGGGAACCTGCAAAAACCCTCTGGAGCAGGAGCCAGAACAGCAGGACGGCGTGAAGGAGGGCCAGGGTCCCCAGAAG
>WFYF01000215.1 GCA_015490255.1 Caldifarciminota bacterium | reverse complement strand
CCTGGGCCTACAGCATTTATCTCCGCACCGGACGTCGCATCCGGACCCTCCCTCCGGGACGAACCATCACCCATGGCAACGCCGCCGATTCCCTGGACCTTTCCCGTTTTGAGCTTTTCATCCTTCCCGAACCCCAGAATCCCCTTTCTGCCCAGGAGGCCCAGGCGGTGTTGGACCATCTCCGCTCCGGGGGACGGGCGATCTTCATTGCAAACCACAACGGTTCGGACCGTGATGGGGACGGATGGGATGCCCCCCGGGTGTTCAACGCCGCCTTTCAGGACAGCCTGGGGATCCGTTTCCACGTTACGGGGGACCCCGACAACTCCTTCTCCGCCACTTCCTCCAGCGTGGACAACGCCCATCCGGTGATTTCAGGTGCCGTGGGGACGGTGGGGGCCATCGCCTTCCACGGCGGCACGGTGATCAGCCTGACCGGAGGAGCGGCTTCCGTCCAGGGCGTGGTGTGGCACCCGAACTACGCCGTGGGAAGCCCCACGGGGATCATGGTGGCCTGCGGGACCTATGGACTGGGCAAATTCTGTGCCATGGGCGATTCTTCCCCACCGGACGATGGAACCGGTGCCCCTGGCGACAACCTTTACGACAACTGGAACGAGCTGGACAACGCCGTTCTTCTCATGAACATGACCGCGTGGCTTCTGGACCTCACCACGCCGGTTCACGAACGCGTTTCCCCTCCGACCATCGTTTTCGGTCCTCTTGTCCCTCGCAGGGGGATTGTCGTGAGGGATCTCACGGGCCGGAAGGTCCGCAGGGTGATCCGGGGGAAGCTCTATCGGGTGGACACACCGGAGGGAAAGGTATGGTGGTTGCCCTGATTATCGCCCTTTCCCCCTTTCAGGCGGCCCTGCGTTCCCTCATCCTCCCTGGCTGGGGGCAGGCCAGCCTGGGGGCGTCTCCCCGAACCTCCTGGGTGGTGGAAACCGTTCTGGGGCTGGGAACGTTTCTCTCCTGGAGGGAAGGCCTCCGGGCCGAGGACCGCGCCCGGATGTTTGCCCTCCGGAATGCCCGTCCGGAAGGGGGGATCACCGAACGGTTTTTTGATCTGGCAGAGGGCTATGAGACTTTTGAAGCCTATCGGAACGACCTGTACCGCCAGGCCCGGGACCTGTATCCGGGAGATCCGGAAGCCCAGACGGCCTATGTGAATGCCCGCCTTCCCGGCTTCCGGTGGGCCTGGCCGGACCGGAGCACCTGGTTTGCCTATGCCGATCTCCGGGGCGTGGCCCGAACCTGGGGGAACCGGACCCGGGTCCTTGTGGGGCTCCTGGTGGCACACCACGTGGTGAGTGCCCTGGATGCCTATTTCCGGGCCCGAGACGCAGGGATTTCCCTTTCCTTTGATGCCGGCCCCGGGGGAGAGGCCCGTTTGCTGTTTTCCCGATCGTTTTGAATCCTCGTCCATCCATGAACAACCTTCGCGTCCGTCTGGGGCGGGTGCTTTTTCGCCACCGGGGGTGGCTGCCGGTGCCCTTTTTCGCTCTTGCGTTTGTCTGGGGATGTCCCACCGCCGTGTCTCTGGGGACAGGGTTTGCAGCCCTCGTTCTGGGAGAATTGCTGCGGATCTGGTCTGTGGCCCATGCCGGTCTCACCACCCGGGCCCGGCACATCACCGCTCCCCGCCTCGCTCTGGGAGGGCCTTACAGCTTTGTGCGCCATCCCATCTATGTGGGGAACTTTCTGGTGGGCCTGGGGTTTGTGGGGCTCCTCACTGCCCACCCGTGGATCTGGCTGGCATACGCCGTCCTCTTCTGGCTGGAATACACTCTGATCACGGACGCGGAAGAGGCCTTTCTCCTTTCCCGCTTTGATACCTACCGGGCCTATCGCCAGAAGGTTCCCCGCTTCCTTCCCTACCGGGGGAAGGCCTGGCCGGAAGGGGAGCGGGGGGATCTGGCCATGGCCCTCCGCAGCGAACGAAGCACGTTCCTGCTGCTCGTGGCCTTCCTTGGACTGGCCCTGATCAAAAAGACGCTGGCCTGCTCATGACCGGTCCCATTCTCTCCGGTGTGGCCCAGATCGGATTGATGGCCCTGGTGGGCGCCGTCTTTGTCCACCGGCGGTGGTTCCCGGAAGAGGCCCTGGGTGCGCTGGCCCGTCTCGTGATTGACCTGACCCTGCCCGCCCTGATTCTGGCCCGTTTTCTTCAGTCTTTCTCTGTGGAGGCTCTCCGAACCCATGCCCTGATTCCCCTCTTTCCCTTTCTTCTGGCGGGGATCGCCCTCATCGCCTTTCTCCCCTGGTGGCTGTGGGAGGACGTTCGCCGGTTTTCCCGGGAAGTGCTGGCCCTCACCCTTTTCCAGAACGCCGGCTATCTCCCCCTGACACTGGCTGTGGCCCTTTTCCCACCGGAAAGGGCGGAAGCTTTTCAGGTGGCCGTGTTCTTTTTCATCTTCACCGCGAGTCCCTTTCTCTGGAGTGTGGGGGTGATGCTCCTTTCCGGGAAACGGGAGTTTCCCCTCACACCGCCCTTCGTTGCGGTGGTTCTCGGGGTGGCGATGAACCTTCTGGGGATCCGCCTGCCGGACTGGCTGGGCCTGCCCCTGGAGGCCTTCGGCGAGGCCACCATTCCCCTGGGGATGTTCCTGGTCGGCGGGTATCTTGCGGGGATGGCAGGGGGGATTGCCCGGGAAGAGGTTCCGGCCCTTCTGGCCGTGGCATTCTCCAAGGCCCTGATCATTCCCCTCCTCACCCTGGGGTTGCTCCGGGTGCTGGCATTCCCCTCTCCCGCCCGGGAACTTCTCTGGATGGAGGCGCTCATGCCCTCCGCCGTGAACACGGTGGTGATCGCCGCCCGGTATGGGGGCAACGTGCAGCTGACCGCGCGGGGGGTGTTCCTCACCCATCTGCTCAGCCTGGTGGTGATCCCGGTTTTCTTACCCTGGAGGTTGTGATATGGATCTTCGCGCGTGGCAGGACGTGATCGCCCGGACCTATGGCGAGCGGGACCGCAGGCGGGGGCTTTTCCCCACGTATGCGTGGTTTGTGGAGGAGGTGGGAGAACTGGCTGGCGCCCTGCTCTCCGGGGATCGGGAGGCCCTGGTGCTGGAGTTTTCCGACGCTCTGGCCTGGCTTCTTTCCGTGGCCAACCTGGCGGGTGTGGACCTTGAGGATGCGATGGCACGGTATCGGGAAGGATGTCCCAAGTGCGGTGCCTCCCCCTGTGTGTGCCCCTATGAGGATCCTCCTCTCCGGTGATGGCAAGGCGGGATCTTGATGCGTCCCGATACAATCTGTATAATTTTGAGGCATTCGCCGGGGTAGCTCAGTCGGTAGAGCACGGGACTGAAAATCCCGGTGTCCGCGGTTCGATTCCGCGCCCCGGCACCTTTTTCTGTCCTCCCCTGGCGTGGAT
>WFYF01000214.1 GCA_015490255.1 Caldifarciminota bacterium | reverse complement strand
TTCGTGAGGCACGCAGTTCATTTCGTGTAGATTTTTGATGAGGCAAGGCGCAGGCTTGAACATTCCTGTCCGGAGCCCTATACTTTCAGAGCCTCGCGCGCCCGTAGCTCAACAGGATAGAGCGCCGGCCTCCGGAGCCGGAGGTTGGGGGTTCAAGTCCCTCCGGGCGCGCTTTTTCACGAGGATCTTCATGACGCCCCGGGAAATTCGCGCCGTTCTGCTTCTCACCGCGGTCCTGTCCCTGCGACTTCTGGGCATTTTCATGGTGCTCCCCATCTTCAGCGTGTATGCCCTGCATTACGAGGGGGCCACCCCCTTTCTGGCCGGGCTGGCCTTCGGGATCTATCCCCTGGTGCAGAGCGTGTTCCAGATGCCTTTTGGCATGCTCAGCGACCGTGTGGGACGCAAACCCGTTCTGGCCCTGGGCCTTTTTCTGTTTCTCGTGGGCAGTGTTGTGGCGGCAGCCAGCCATACCATCTGGGGGCTGGTGGCCGGACGGGCCCTCCAGGGTATGGGGGCCATTTCCGCCGTGGCCATGGCCACCCTGGGCGACCTTACCCGGGACGAAGTGCGAGCCCGGGCCTTTCTCCTGGCGGGGATCGGCGTGGGTGGAAGTTTCGTGCTGGGCAGTGTCGCGGGACCGGTTCTGGCCTCCCTGTTTGATCTCTCTGGCGTGTTCTGGATCCTGGCCGGGTTGACCCTCCTGGCCCTCGGAGTGATGGTTCTGTTCCTGCCCGAACCCCGGGATTTCCACGGCCATGTCAGCCGGGGGCCCTCCGCAGGTTTCCGGAATCTCCCCTGGAAAACCCTCGGCCCCATCTTCCTGGCTGTGGCCGTGCTGGCGTTTCTGACCAACACGTTTTTCTTTGTCTTCCCCCTTCTCTGGACGGACATAGGCTGGGACAAGGCCGCCCTCTGGAAGGTGTATTTCGCGGTGGTGGCCCCCATGATCCTGCTGTATCCCGTGATCCGGCGGGCAGAGATCCACGGCCGCTATCGGCCGGTGATCCTCATCGGGTGGGTGGGACTGGCCTTTGCCTGGGCCAGCCTGCTCCTTCCCCCCCGTGCTCCTCTGCTTTTCCTCGCGGGTTTGCTCTTTTTTGCAGGCTACACCATCTTTCAGCCCCTGCTTCCGGCTTTCCTCACCCGGGCGGTGGGCCCCCAGGAACGGGGGACGGCCACGGGGCTCTATAATCTGGCTTCGTTCCTCGCCTCCTCATCCGGTGGGATCTTTGCGGGCTGGATGAGCGGCCTCCACCTCCGGGGAGTGGTGGGGGTGAATCTGGTGTTGCTCCTCCTCTGGTTCCTCTCGGGCTTTCCCCGCCCGCCGGAGGGCCCCCATGCTGCGGTTTGACCGCTTTATGGAGGAGGCCCTCTATCACCCGGAACGGGGGTATTACGAGCGGCTTTCTTCTCTGGGGAAGGCCGGAGATTTCTATACCGCCCCCGCCTTCCATCCCCTGTTCGGCTGGACCCTGGCCCGGTTGGTGACACCGGTGCTGGAGGGAATGGAGAAACCGGTGGTGGTGGAGGCCGGTGCGGGGCTGGGAGATCTCGCGGCGGCAGCCCTGGATTTCTGGCGACGTTTTCGTCCCGAGCTTTATGAACGGCTGGAATACCGGATCCTGGAGCGAAGCCGGCACCTTCAGAAAAAACAGCGAGAGCGCCTTGCGAATCACCCCCGTGTGCAGTTTGTGGAGGCGCTCACGCCCTTTGAGGGGGTCTTCTGGGCGAACGAGGTGCTGGACGCTTTCCCGGTCCGGGTGTTCCGGAGGGTTCCGGAGGGGTGGAAAGAGGTGTATGTGACGTCCTTCTGTGAACCCCGGGTGGTGCTCCGGGATGTGACGGACCCCCCTGAAATTCTTCGGCGGGTGCCGGATGGGGTGGTCCAGGTGGAGGTGGCCGAGGGGATCCCCGCTTTTCTCCGAAAGGTGGGTCGGGCGCTGGCTCGGGGGATGGGGATTCTGATTGACTATGGTGAAGAGGAAGAGATGCTGTTCTCCCGCTATCCCTCCGGAACCCTTCAGGGATACCGGAATCACCGGGTTGTGGATCCCCTGGAGCATCCCGGAGAAACGGACATCACGGCCTTCGTGAACTTCACCGCGGTCCGGCGGGTGCTGGAAGATGTGGGGCTGGAGGTGGAGGCTCTGCGCACGCAGGAGCGATTCCTTTTCCATGCCGGTATCCACAAAGCCCTGGAACTTTATGAAACAACCTTCCCTGACCAGGCCATGCGGGCCCGTCTGGCTCTGAAAACCCTGCTGCTCGGCTTTCCCACCTATCGGGTGCTGGTGTTTCAGAGATCATGAAGATCCTCATCACCGGAGTGACGGGGCTGATCGGGCGACACCTGGCCCGGAGGCTCCGGAAGGAAGGACACACAG
>WFYF01000213.1 GCA_015490255.1 Caldifarciminota bacterium | reverse complement strand
CCCTGGAAGGTGATGTGGAAGCCCTCAAAGCCCGGATCCGGGCGTGGTATCAGGCCTGGGGTGGCACGGTGGAGGAAACCGTGCTGCCAGAGGCTCTGAAGGTCCATCCCCACCCCTGGGAGGTGGATCTGCCGCCGTCCTGGTATTATCTCCAGGACCTCTCCAGCATGCTGGTGGTTCGTCTGCTGGACCCCCGCCCGGGGGAGCGCATCTGGGATATGGCCGCCGCGCCGGGAGGCAAGACGGCGCACATTCAGGCCCTCACGAAAAACCGGACCCGGGTGCTGGCCACCGACCGCCTTCCTTCCCGCCTGCGACAGATGAAACAGGTGCTTGCGCGGCTCGGAGCCCGGGCTTCCCTGATCGCGGCCGATGCCCGGGAGGTTTTGCTTCGTGAGTCCTTTGACCGGATCCTGCTGGATGCGCCCTGCAGCGGCCTGGGTCCCCTCCGGCGCAAACCCGAAGTTCTGCTCCGGATGCGCCCGGATCGGATTGAAGCGCTGGCGGCCCTGCAGCGGGAACTCCTGGACAACGCGGCCCGCCATCTGCGACCCGGAGGGGTGCTGGTGTATGCCACCTGCACCACAGAGGAAGAGGAGAACGAGGCGCAGGTGGCGGCTTTTCTGCGGGACCATCCCGAATTCACCCTGCAGCCTCCGGAAGTGCTTCCGCCGGGGCTGGAAGAACTGTCCCCCGGCATTTACCGCATTGCCGGCGATCGCCTGAACGCCGACTTTGCCTTCGCCGCCCGTCTGGTGAGGAAATCCTGACCTTCCCCCCTCTGGCCAGAATCCGGATGGGATGTTCCCGTGGATACCCTGACTTCTTAACTTGCGAAAACGGGGCCGGGGCTGTATTTTCTCAAACATCAGGGAACAGGGTGGAAGGGGATGATCT
This sequence comes from Caldifarciminota bacterium, assembly GCA_015490255.1. Classification (GTDB taxonomy): domain Bacteria; phylum Hydrothermota; class Hydrothermia; order S141-80; family S141-80; genus S141-80. The sequence continues at coordinate 5,849 of WFYF01000213.1, read as the reverse complement.
GGTTGCTCTCGGCAGGCCTCCTGAACCTTTCCCGGTTTGATCTCATGACCATTGACTCCCTCCGGAACCTCCTGATCCTCGCCACACCTTCCCATCTCCTCATCTTCCAGGACACGGGAACCGCGGCCTTCGCCTTCCGGAGTTCCCTCCCCCTTCCCGGGATCATCCGGGATCTCCGCCTCGCCGGGGACACGCTGTATGCGGGAACCTTCCATGATGCAGGATGCACCGTTCAGGCTGTGGATCTCGGAACCCCCCTGTATCCAGCGCCTCTCTGGAGTCGGGATCTGTATGCTTCCGTTCCGGCAGCCCGTGTCCGGATCCGGAAAGTGCACGACACCCTCTATGTGGGATGCGGTTCTTCCGTGGTCGCCCTGAACGCCGGAACAGGTTCCCCCTATCCAGGCATGGTCGTCACGCTTGCGGACTCGGAGGTGGTGATGGATCTGGAAATCCATCCGGACAGCCCTTACGTGTGGATCGGCACCAATCAGTGCCTTCTCCTGGCTTCCCGGGATTTTTCCACCCTCACCGACCTTCTATCCTATTCCGCCCATCCCCTGGTCTTCTATCCGGATTCGCAATGGCTGGTGGTGGGCTCCTGGTGGAATTTGCTGACCGTCCTGGACGTGACCTCTCCCTCCGCCCCCACCATCCGCCTGGATCGCGACACCCTTGTGGACTGGTGGCACTGGGTGCCTCATCCATTGAGGTTCCGCCGGTTTGGCAGCCAGATTGCTTCTGGACCCTACAGATTCAGCCTGGACTCCCTTCCCCCTTCCGTGACCGTGAATCCCCGGGGTGCGCGGATGAGCTGGTTTGATCAGGGGGCGTGGATGTTCCTTTTCGCCAGCGATCTTCATTACCAGGAAGTTCTGGTCTTTCCGGCATGGATCGGTTTTAAGGCCGTTCTGGTTTCCCGGAGCGAAGGGCATGGGCTGTTCGCGTTCCCGGACACGGATCGGGTGGTGTCCCCGCCGGATACGGACAGCGTGGTGGTGGGATACGCCACATTCCACCCCGAATCCCTGAACCCGAGGGGAGCTGTGTTTCAGAAAATTTACGCACCCCTACGGGAGACGTTCCAGGCCTTTCTCCATCCCCCATACGCCGGCGTGCTTGTGGGTTCCCGAACAAGCCCCTATCTTCATCTTTTTCAGGTGGGACCGGATGGGATGGTGGAGACGTGGACCCGGCGGTTCACCGGTGCCTACAGGGTGATCGGGGACACCAGCCTGATCCTGGTTCTGCGAACCACCTATCTGAACGTCGTGGACCCCGATCCACCCGGGATCGTGGGCGCGGCATCCCCGCCCTGCGACACGGCGGCGGATGCGGTGTGGGCTGCTCCATACGCCTATTTCCTCTGCGGCGACACCCTGAAAGCCTATGACCTGTCAGACCCCACCGCGCCCGCACCGGCCGGCGCGTGGGCCCTCCCGGCGATCGGGAAACATATGGTGCAGGATGGGCGCTGGATGGCCATCCTCCTTGAGGGAAACCAGGTCCAGGTGGTGGACCTGAACACACCCCTCAATCCGGTGTTTGCAAACGTTTTCCCCCTTCCCTTCTCACCCGGCACCATGGCCCTGTCCGGAACCCGCCTGTTCCTGTCCGCTGATCCGCCCCGGCTGGAGATTTTCCGGATCCCGGACGGAACCTGGCTCCATGCGCAACCCCTGACGGAGGAAACGCGCCGGTCGCAATCCCTTCTTCCCACGTCCGCGGGGATTCTGGCCGTTTATCCGGACCATCTGCGTTTTGTGGCGCTTCCCTCCACCTCCGTGGCCGAAGCGTTTCCTGAAAATCAGAGGAATCTGCCGGTCCGCCTTCTGCCCGGGGGGATCCGGATCGTGCAGCGCGGGCCTTTCCGGGTGGTGGATGCCCTGGGCCGGGTGCGGTTTCAGGGGGAGGTGAGAGGGGTGAAGGTTCTGCGGCTGCCCCGGGGGATCTATACGGTGGTATTCCCCCACCACCGGTCGGTCCGTGTGGTGATTCCCTGACCTGGAGGAAAGCCATGGAAGCGTTTCTGATGTTCCTCATGCTGGTGAGCGCCCGCCCGGCCCGCGACACCATCGCGGTGAACGTGGGGCGGGTTGCCCAGACGGTAAGCAATTATTGTATGCTCGGCGATCCCAACAGCATCCTGCCCTCCATGACATATGCGCCGGACACCCAGATCAACAACTACCATCTGTGGCTGGGCGGGTTTATCCTGAGTTCCCGGATCGGAGGGCAGCCCGTGGCGATGCTGTGCAACTATGGCTCCTGGGAGTGGGGTCCCACGGACTTTGATCGGCTGGGCTGGACTCCCAGTCCGGTGGATTCAAACTTCGCCTATGTTGGACCGGGCAAAAGCGCCGTGGATGTGGTGACCGCCTTTGACGATTTCGCCGACAATCCCTACACGACGGACCCCCACCTCGGCGTAGGTGTGATCATGCGCACCCTGCACTGGGATGCGGGGTTCGGGGACCTCGTGTATATCCACGAATATTTCGTGACCTACGATTCCACGGAATGCACCCTGCCTTCCTGTCCGGGAGCCCTGACCGACGTGATGGTGGGCTGGCTGATGGACGCCGATGTGAGCGGAGCCGATTTTCAGAATCCCCATATTGACGATTGGGTGGGGTACGACGGCTGGCGGGATCATCCCTGGACACCGGTGGATCAGTGGACCATCACCCGGGACACGACGTGGCCCGAACCGGACGGGATTCCCGACCATCTTCTCATCTGGGGGGACGATCCGGACGAGTTCGTTCTTCCCGGGGAGGGTGATACCTTCACGGTATACCGCAACGGCACACCCCGGACGGTGGTGGGCTATCTCATCCCCCGGAACCTCTCTTTCATCCTGGACGGCGACGACCCTTCCTCGCCGGAGAACGATTCGCTGGAGGGGGGCGAAAGCGCGCTGGCCCTGGGGTTTGCCCTTCTCTGGGCGCCGCCGTCTTCTTCCGATTCGGTCTTTGCGGGTCGCCGGATGGTGCGCCTGCGGGCCCACCAGTGGTGGGACTGGAACAACGATCCTACCAACGACTCCGCATGGACAGCCTATCTCTGGGGCGATGCAGACTTTACCCAACATTACCGGATCGCCCCGGACCCGTGGATGATGGGGTATGGACCTTACGACTACCGGTTTCTTCAGAGCGCCGGACCCTTCACCCTCTCCCACGGGGACACGCTGAAGTTTGTGGTGGTGGAAGCCCTGGGGTATGGCCTGAACGGTGGGGTGGACAGCCTCCACACCGGGCAGCATCTTCCCGGCCTGCGGCAGGTGATGGCCTGGGCGCTGGCGGCGTTTTATGCGGGAAGCGGCACGGATCCCTTCCATCCGGATCTGGCCCCGCCCGTGTTCGGCGGTCTGGACGGTACGCTGGATACCGGGCACTACCGGCTCGGTGTGGCCGCATCGGAGCGCGTACCCGGTGTCTCGCCGGTTCGGGTGCGTCTGCTCCCCCGGGGCGTGTTTCTTGCAGGAAGGTCCGGAAGGGTGGAGGTGGTGCTGGTGGACGGGGCGGGACGTGTCCGGTGGCGGCGCCGGGTGCGCCTTCTGCCGGGCGGGATTCAGGTGACCTTTCCTTCCCTGCCCCCCGGCGTGTTCGGCCTCATGATCCGGGAGGGAAACCGGCCCGTGTATCGCCGGATGGTGATGTTGCCCTGATTGACCTCTCCGGTGATTTTGCCGGAGGAAGGGGCGATGGTTTGTGTCCTGGCCCTTGCCGGATTGGGTGAGGGGCGGAATAGGAGGTTGTAAGGGAGATGCACCGGTGGTGGATGTTGCCGATCCTGATCCTCATGGGCTGCGTTCCGCCCCTTACGCTTGAGAATCGGGGCGGACATCTGGTTCCAGATGCACGGGAGCGCGTTTCTCCACTCGTGCTGGGAACGCCCGTGGTCCTGGTATCCCGCACCGGAGAGGTGGTCTCCGGCACGCTTTTGCGGCTCACGGATGGGGACCTTTTCCTGCGCACACCACAGGGAGACACGGTGAAGATTCGCAAAAGCGCGGTCCGGTGTGTGGAGGCCGAAATTTCCCCGCACCACCGGATTCCTGTCCCGCCGGCAAGCCCGCTGCTCTTTTATGGAGGTGGAGGGCTGGGCGCGTTGCTCCTGACCCTCTGGGCCGGTCCGGATACTCTCGGGACGTGGAAAATCACGGTTCCATATTTCTCCGGGATGCTCCTGGTCTGGTTTTTCACGAATCCTCCGGGCCATGGTCCTTCCAGCGGAAGGCAAATCTGGACGATTTCCTCCGGCCGCGCCTCACCCTTCCGCGCCTATCAGCCGGGTTTTTACAACGAAGGGTCATGGTGCAGAGAACGGATTTCATCTTCGGGATCTGGAGGAACGAACCGATGAAAAAGATACCGCGCCGAGGCGCCTGGAGGGCCTGGTTCCTGTGGTTTGCCACGCTGTTGAGTTGCTATCCTCTGGTGCGGAGACCTTCTCATCCCTTCGTTCCGGACATCCCCGGGGGGGAGAGATTCCCGGATGGAACCCGGGGGATGGTGGTGGCCCGGGACACCCTGTGGGCGGGAGAGATCCGGTGGAGCCCGGACACGCTTTTCGTGGACGGGAAGGCTTTTTCTGCCGGGACCATCCGGTGTATGGCGTACCGATTTCCGTCATCTTATCGCCCCACGTCCCTTCAAAGCGAGGCCCTTGTGGGCGCGGTGCTGGGCGGTGTTCTCACGATTCTCCCATGGACGTCGGGCCTCTTCCGATGCCCGGACGACCTCGCATGCGGTTTTCTCTTCCCACTGTTTTTTCCCATGGTTGCCGGTGCATCCGTGATGGGTGTCGTGCTCATGGGGTATTCCCTGTCCTATCCCCGCCTTCGAGCCCAACAGGGCCTTTACCGTTATGCATTCTCGTCCGATCCCGTTCAGCAGGCACGCTGTGCCGAGATTCTGCACTTTTATGCTCCCCTCCTTGACTCCACCGGGACGTTCGTGATTTCCCTGAAGTGAATTGAACCGGGGGAGTGGCTCTCCCCTCCACATCGCGAAAGCCAAAGGGAAGCAGCCCTCTCCCGTCATTGCAAAACCTTTTGACTTCTGCAGGAAACTCCCCACCACGCCCCGGGAAATACATCAACGAACGGCGGCAGAGGACACCTTTTCCACCCTGCTGTGCAGAGGGAGATTCTATCGCATCATTCCGCTGGATTTTTGAGGAGGGCCATCCGCTGGATCCGCCAGATCCGGGCGCGGTTGTGGCGCTGGACCAGCACCGGATAGCCGTTGAGGAAGAGGTTGAAGACGGCATAGGGGAGGGCGACCCGGAGACCATACCGCAGGCCCGCCCAGAAGGCGAACCCCGTCACCGCCGCGAACACCAGGAGGTGACCGGTTTCGGCGGATCGGGTTTCCCTCTCCAGCCGGGCGAGATCGCGCCGCCCCCGCAGTTTCAGGGCGGCGTTGGTGGGGAGCCGGCGGAAGAGTTTCCGGGCCGCGGGGACCCCCAGCAGACGGTGCAGGCGAAGCTCCCGGGAGGACACCGCGAAATACCCCGGCGGAAGCCGGAGGAGCGCACCCGCCCGGATGAGCACCGCCCAGACCATCAGAAACACGTTGACCCAGAAGGCGAAAGCGATGCTGGAGGGGGGCACGCTCCGGGCGAACAGGACGAGGGCCGCCCCCACCCCCACCGTTCCCGCGAGAAAACGGAACCACAGGGTGAGACGCTCTGGCATCGGGATTAAGGGTACATGTTCCGGGGCCCACGGTCAAGATACATCCCAAACCCGGGGTCGCACGAATCCAGGGATCTTCCCGGAGCGGAAGGGGGTTTGTCAAAAAAATACTGGGGCCAGGGTATCTCTGGACAATTTCCGG
>WFYF01000212.1 GCA_015490255.1 Caldifarciminota bacterium | reverse complement strand
GCTCATGGCTGCACACGTCCTTTCCAGGCTCAATGATACGGCATGCATCGGGACCAGACAAGGCCGTTCACAACGGCTTCCCCGGGCAGGTGTGTGTTGTTTGCAGCGTTACCGCGCAGCATCCCGGGGTTCTGCAGCAGGGTGTGCCCTTGACCCTCCGCCCTTCCCGGCATAGCATCTATACATGAAACGCGCTTTTCTGCTTTTCCTCGTTGCAGGCGGGGGATGGCTTTCCTGCACGGCCCTTCAGGAACGCCTGACCGTGCGCGATCTCAAGCTCACCTTCACCTCGGCCACCCTCAAAACCGTTTCCCTTTCCGGTGCCACCCTGGAACTCACCTTCTCCGCCCATAACCCCAATGCTGTCCGGGCAGTGCTGGACCGGTTCTCTTTTGAACTCTTCGGCAATGATGTCCGCATCGCCACGGGTGAAACCCGCAACCAGATCGCGGTGGAGCCCCGGAAAAGCGCCGATCTCTCGGTGGACGTGTTCATCCCCTGGTCCGGTCTCTCATCAGGGCTGGCCAGGGCCATCCGGGAAAAATCCGCCCGCCTGAAGGTGGAAGGTTTCGCCTACGTCTCCACCCCCCTGGGGGACGTGCGGTTCAAGGTGGTGGATGTGGCCCGAACCTTTCGTTAACAAGGAGGACTTCCATGGCGGTGCGCTATGAAATCCGGGCCCCCCGCGGCGGCCAGAAAACCGCCAAAACCTGGCACGCGGAGGCGGCCAAACGGATGCTCATGAACAACCTGGACCCCGAGGTGGCCAAGGACCCGGCCCACCTCATCGTGTATGGCGGCACCGGAAAAGCCGCCCGGAACTGGGAGGCCTTCTGGGCCATCGTCCGGGCGCTGGACGCGCTTGAACCCGACGAAACCCTGCTTGTGCAGTCCGGCAAGCCCGTGGGCATCTTCAAAACCCACGAGTGGGCCCCCCGGGTCCTCATCGCCAACAGCAACCTGGTGCCGAAATGGGCGACCTGGGAATATTTCCGGGAGCTGGAGGAGCGGGGCCTCATTATGTATGGCCAGATGACGGCCGGATCCTGGATCTATATCGGCACCCAGGGCATTCTCCAGGGGACCTACGAAACCTTCTACGCCGCGGCCCTGAAACACTTCGGCGGGAGCCTCAAGGGCAAACTCGTGGTCACCGCCGGTCTCGGGGAGATGGGCGGTGCGCAGCCCCTGGCCGCCACCCTGAACGACGGCGTGATGATCGCGGTGGAGGTCAATCCCTGGGCCATTGAGCGCCGGCTGAAACACGGATACCTGGACACCCGCGCGGATTCCCTGGACGAGGCCCTGCGGCTTGCGGAGGAGGCCCTGAAGGCCGGGAAACCCCTCTCCATCGGACTCCTGGGGAACATTGCGGACGTCCTTCCCGAAATGCACCGGCGGGGCGTGAAGATTGACGTGCTCACGGATCAGACGGCGGCCCACGACCCCCTCAACGGCTATATCCCCTCCGGATACACCGTGGAGGAGGCCGAAGAATTCCGGAAAAAGGACCCCGAAGGCTATCTCCGGGCGGTGGGGGAATCGGCGGCCCGCCACGTGGAGGCCATGCTGGCCTATCTGCGGGACGGCACCGTAACCTTTGAGTATGGCAACAACCTCCGCCGGCTGGCCTATGATAACGGTGTGCAGGACGCCTTTGACATCCAGGGCTATGTGCCCGCCTTCATCCGGGACCTCTTCGCCCAGGGCAAGGGGCCCTTCCGGTGGGTGGCCCTCTCAGGGGAGGGAGAAGATATTTTCAAAACCGACCGGAAGGTGCTGGAGCTTTTCCCCTATGACGACCATCTCCGGAAGTGGATTGAACTGGCCCAGAAGAAGGTGAAGTGGCAGGGCCTGCCCGCGCGGATCTGCTGGCTGGGTCAGGGGGAGCGGGCGGAATTCGGCCTGGCCATCAACGAGATGGTGCGCAAAGGGGAACTTTCCGCGCCCATCGTGATCGGCCGGGACCACCACGACACCGGTTCGGTGGCCTCTCCCTATCGTGAAACCGAAGCCATGATGGACGGCTCCGACGCCATCGCGGACTGGCCCGTCCTGAACGCCATGCTCAACGTCGCAAGCGGCGCCTCCTGGGTGAGCTTCCACCACGGCGGCGGGGTGGGCATCGGCTATTCCCTCCACGCCGGGATGGTGGTGGTGGCGGACGGTTCCCGGGAGATGGACGTTCGCCTGGAGCGGGTGCTCACCAACGATCCCGGGCTGGGGGTGGTGCGCCATGCGGATGCGGGATATGAGATCGCGAAGGAGACCGCCCGGAAACACAACCTGGTGATCCCCATGGAGCGCTACGGGGGCCTGCCGGAAGACTGACATGTACGCCCGGGTGACTTCGGCCACCGTCCAGGGAGTGGAGGGGATTCCCGTCACGGTGGAGGTGGACCTGGCGCAGGGCCTGCCCCATTTCACCATCGTGGGGCTTCCGGAAGGGGCGGTGAAGGAAAGCAAGGAGCGGGTGCTCGCGGCCCTCAAGAACACCGGGTTCAGCCTCCCCATGAAGCGGATCACCGTGAACCTGGCCCCCGCTGATATGCGGAAGGAAGGTTCGGGCTTTGACCTGCCCATCGCCCTCGGGATCCTGGCGGCCCTGAAGATGCTGCCGGAGGAGGCCCTGAGCCGCCATGCCTTCGTCGGGGAGCTGGCGCTGGAGGGAAGCCTTCGGCCCGTACGGGGGATGCTCCCCATCGCCCTGTCTCTGGCGGACCGGGTGGAAGGCCTGGTGGCGCCCGCGAGCGTCGCCCCGGAAGGAGCCCTGGTGCAGCAGGCCACGGTGTATGGCTTTGATCACCTTGAGGCCGTGGTGGCCTTTCTGCGGGGGGAGCGGGAGGCTGAGCCTGTCCGGGTGGATCTGGAAAAACTCTTTGTGGAAGCGGCCACGTATGACGTGGACTTTGCGGAGGTCAAGGGGCAGCTCCATGCCAAGCGGGCGCTGGAGATCGCGGCGGCCGGGGGGCACAACGTCCTGATGGTGGGGCCGCCCGGCTCGGGCAAGACCATGCTGGCCCGGCGGCTGCCCACCATCCTGCCGCCCCTCACTCTGGAGGAAGCCCTGGAGGTGACCAAAATCCACTCGGTGGCGGGGCTGCTCCGGGGACCTCTCGTGGCCGTGCGACCCTTTCGGGCGCCCCACCATACCATATCCAGCGTGGGCCTGATCGGCGGGGGATCGGTGCCCCGGCCGGGGGAGGTGAGCCTGGCCCACCACGGGGTGCTCTTTCTGGACGAGCTCCCCGAGTTCTCCCGGAATGTGCTGGAAGTGCTCCGCCAGCCCATGGAGGACGGTTTTGTGACCATCACCCGGGCGCGGATGACCGTCCAGTATCCCGCACGGTTCACCCTGGTGGCCGCCATGAACCCCTGCCCCTGCGGCTATCTCACCGATCCCATAAAAGAGTGCACCTGCACCCCCGGCCAGATCCACCGGTACCATGCCCGCATCTCCGGTCCCCTCATGGACCGGATTGATCTCCACATTGAGGTGCCCGCCCTGCCGGTGGAGGAGCTGCGCCGGAAGGAAGACGGGGAGTCCTCGGCGGTCATCCGGGAGCGGGTGGTGGAGGCCCGGATGCGCCAGCTTGCCCGCTTCCGGAACCGTCCCGGGCTCTATGCCAACGCCCAGATGGGAACCCGGGAGATCAAACAGTACGTGCGGATGTCGGCGGAAACCGAGCACTTTCTGTTTCAGGCGGTGGGACGCCTCGGGTTCTCCGCCCGGGCGTACAGCCGGATCCTGAAGGTGGCCCGGACCATCGCGGATCTTGCCGGGAGCGACCGGATTGAAACCCCGCACGTGGCCGAGGCCATCCAGTATCGCATGCTGGACCGGCAGGACTGGTTCCTGGCATGAAACCGGCCTGGTATGCCGACGACGCCTTCTGGCGTGCGGTCCGTCCGGTGCTGTTCAGTCCCGACCGCCTCGCCCGGGCCGGGGAGGAGGCGGAAGCCCTTGCGGCGCTTCTGGAGGTGCACCCTCCGGACCGCATTCTGGATCTGGCCTGCGGGGTGGGACGGCGCAGTCTGGAACTTGCC
>WFYF01000211.1 GCA_015490255.1 Caldifarciminota bacterium | reverse complement strand
CCCTCATGGTCCCACCAGGGTTTTGCCGATCCGGACCGCAGTCTGGAGAAGGGGAACGAGGTATTTCAGAATATGGGTCTGGGCCACGATCCGGGCTCCCGGGGGAGTGGCCTGGAGCACCGCGCCGATCCCCCCGGCGATCAGAAGACCTTCCACCGCCCCCAGCATGAGACCCAGAAGCTGATCAAACAACCCCACCCCCGTCCACTGGAGCAGGCGGGCCACCACTTCCGCCAGCACCCGCAGGGCCCCCACAAGGAGGATAAACACCACCGGGTAGATCAGAAGGTGGGCCCATTTGGACACGCCGAAGAGGCTGTAAACCATCGGGCGCAGGGCAGGGGCCAGAGCCACGCTGAGGGCCACCGCCACCGGAATGCCCAGGATCATCACGATCTCCCGCACCGCACCCCGATAGAACCCCCGGATCAGGAAAAAGAGAAAGAGGGCGAGCACCCCCAGATCAAGCCACGTCGGAAGGGTTGCGTTCACTGTAAACCTCCAGGGCCTTCTTCAGAAAATCCGGAAGGGGGGCGCTTGCACCGTTCTCCAGGTAAACCTGGACCGTCCGGGCACGGGCCACCTCTTCAAGGGCCGTGTTGTAAAGCACATAGGAAAAGTCAAAACTGCGGTTGCCCATCCGGGAGACCCAGAGATCAATCCAGACCCGGTCGCCCAGAAACAGGGGACGGCGATAGTCAATCTCCGCCCGGGCCACCACGAAGGGAAAGCGGTCCGGGCGAATTTCCGGGTGAAGGCTGGCCAGATGGTCCCAGAACCTCACCCGGGCCTCTTCCAGATAGGTGAGGAAAGTGGCGTTGTTCACATGGCCCATGGCGTCCAGATCCCGGAACCGTACCACCAGGGAGGTCCGGAACATGGCCATTTCAATACCTCAGAACGATGTTTTCCACTCCGGGGAAACACCGGAGGGCATCTTCTCCCAGCACGATCACCACGTCCACCACCCGGGCCGGATCCGGGGCGTGTTCCACCGGCGGATGGCACGGGAGGGCCCGGGAAAGGCGGTCTGCTGCAGCACGATCAGGGGATACGGCAAGGATGAAAGTGCGGCGCACGGTGTCTTCCGGCGCGTTGCCGTAATACCACACGTCCACACCTCGCTCCCGGAGCCACAGGGTGGTTCGCCACGCAAGACGGGGCTTTCGGGTTCCGTTCAGGACTTCCGCGGTGAGGGAGGGCATGCTCGGACGAGGCCGGGAGAAGAAATACCCACCGGCCCCCACCGCGAAGAGCAGAAACACCAGCAAACCCCACTGCGAAAGCCGTCCGGCGGCGGAAACCATATCAGGACGCGCGTTTCTGGACCCGGATGGTGTAGCCCACGGCGTCCCGTATGAGCTTTTCCACATAGGCTTCCACGTTCCTCTCCCCGGCCTCCTCGGGAGACACGACCAGGAAGAGGGGGATCACGCTGTCCAGCACCCGGTTCCGGAGGCGGCTGTCCAGCGCCTCAAAAAGCCGCTCGTGAAGCAGCACCACCCCCAGGTCGTTGCGCCGGAAGAGATCCCGGATCACCGAACGCACCGCCTCCGGTTCGTTCACCACCACCGAAGGTATCCCCGCAAGTTCAAATCCGAAAGCGAGCTTCTGGGGCATCACGGCCAGAATTTTAAACTCCATCCAGATCCTCCTTGTTCACCAGGATCAGTTCGGCAATCTCCGGAAGGTGTTCCCTGTAAAACGCCCGGACCAGCCCCCGCACCTCCTGGAGGGTGCTGGCCTGAAGGACCTGCTCCAGCAGATTCCGGGTTGCCTCTCCGTGGAGGGCATGGATGATCCCCTTGGCGTCCAGATACACCGAGGGGCTCATGGAAAGCTCTTCCACCCGCAGAGCCACAAGGAGCGGCAGGGCCTCCAGATCCGAGGCCATCTCTCCGCAGATTCCGATCCAGACCCCCGCCTTGTGCGCCCGCCGGACGGAAAACCACAGAAGGCGCAGGACCGCCGGGTGCAGATGGTGGAATTCGGTCTGCAGAATCGGGTGGGTGCGATCTATGGCCAGGACATACTGGGTGAGGTCGTTGGTGCCGATGGAAAAGAAAGACACGTGACGAGCGAAAACATCGGGCATCAGGGCGGCCGCGGGGGTTTCTATCATCATCCCCAGCTGGGGCAGCCCTTCTTCGGTCAGCCCTTCTTCCCGGGCCACTCTGTGGAGTATCTCCCGGACCGCCAGCACCTCCTCCAGGGAAGTCACCATGGGGATCATGATCCGCAGGTTGCGGGTGTGGCGGTGGACCCGGAGGATGGCCCGGAGCTGGGCCTCCAGCAGGTGCGGGGCCCGCAGGAGCACCCGCACCCCTCGCAGACCCAGAAAGGGATTGGCCTCCTGCGAGAGGTCCAGCACCTTGTCTCCCCCAAGGTCAAACAGGCGGACCGTGACGGGATGGGGCGCCATGTCCTCCGCAATGGCCCGATAAAATGCCTCCTGCTCCTCCACGCCCTGATGGGTGTGGAACAGCATCTCGGTCCGGAGGAGCCCCACCCCCCGGATGCCCAGGCGTTTGAGAAGGGGAATCTCTTCTGGAAGCTCCACGTTGGCCAGGAGATGGACCACCAGACCATCCCGGGTGGAAGTCTCTTCCTCCCGGAGGGCAAGAAGTTCCGCCTCCCGGTGCTCCCACGCTTCCAGAATCCGGCGATATTGCTCCCGGGTTTGCGGTGAAGGCCAGAGCACCACGATGCCCCGACGGGCGTCCAGGATGGCCGGAGTTCCCGTGGTGTTCTCCTCGGGAAAATCCTCCGTCTGGATCAGAAGGGGAACCCGAAAATCCCGCAAAAGCAGAACCGGATGAGAGGTTTTCCCCCCCCGGGTGAGGATCACCCCCTTGAAATCGTTCCGAACAATCTCTATGGCTTCCTGCACGCTCAGGTGGTCGCTGACCAGAATCTCCCCCTTCTCGGGCGTCAGGTGCTGGGGCAGGCCGGAACGCACCTCCTGGGCGAGGACCCGCGCCAGCGCCCGGAGTTCCCGGGCCCGGTCCTGAAACACCGGGAATTCCGCCTGTTCCATGGGGCGGGCGAATTCCTCAATGGTCATGGACACCGCACGCTCCGCCGAATATCCTGCCTCAATCAACCGCAGCACCCGGGAACGGAAGTTCCTGTCTCGCAGAACCCCTTCCTCAAAGACCAGGAACCCCCGAAGTTCCGGCGTGAGATAGCGCTGCGAATGCCGTATCTTTTCCAGGAGACGATCCACTGCCGAAAGGAATCGCTCTTTCTCCTCGTCCGGGTCCCGCACACCGATTTCTGCGGGTGCGCTTTCCGGCCGGATGTCCAGCAACGTTCCCTCAACGATCCCGGTGGAAGCGGGGATGCCGCGGATCACCCGTTCACGCGGTGAGGTTTCGGTTCCGGAGTGTTCCAGCGCCATGGTCATTCCTCGCCAAAACCGGACTCCACCAGACGCACGATGGCGTCCACCGCTTCCTGGGCATCCTCGCCTTCCGCCCGCACCGTGATCACCGTCCCCTGCGCCGCCACCAGCATCATCAGTCCCAGGATGCTGCGGGCCTCCACCTCCACACCGTCCTTCTCAATCACCACCCGCGCTTTGTATTTTCCTGCTTCCTGTGCCAGGAGCTGTGCCGGCCGGGCGTGGATCCCCAGCCGGTTGGGAATCACCACCTTTCTCTCCACCATCCGTGCGGATTTCATCGGAACTCCATGTGATGGGTTGTGATTTCAAACCGGGTATCCTGCTCAAGAAATTGCATGATTTCCTGAAGCACCCGGGAGACATGGGCACCGTCCCGGCCCACCACCGCGAAAGCAAAGGTGGCCCGTTGCCAGAGGTCCTGGCCGTCCACCTCGGCCACCGAGACGTTGAACCGGTTCTGGATCCGATCTTTGAGGCTGCGAAGCACCTTGCGTTTCTCCTTCAACGAAGTGGCATCATAAAGCAGAAGTTCTACCTCCAGCACACCCACGATCATACCGGGATTTCTTCAAGGGTAAAGAATTCCAGGATATCCCCTTCCCGAAACTTCTGAAAGTTCCGGAGCCGGATGCCGCATTCCATTCCTGCCGGAACCTCCTGCACGTCTTCCTGAAAGTGCTTGAGGGATGCGATCTCTCCGGTGTGGATCACCGCGTCGTCTCGCAGCACCCGAACCTTTGCGTTGCGGCGGGCCGACCCTTCCAGCACCAGGCATCCTGCCACCGTCCCCACCTTCAGCTTGAAGACCTTGCGAACCTCTGCCCGTCCCAGCACCACCTCCCGAAACTGGGGTTCCACATAGGATCGGATCACCCGTTCCACATGCTGCAAAAGCTCATAGATCACCCGGAACTGGGCGATGTCAATGCCCTTTTCTTCTGCCAGTCTTCGGGCCTTGCCGTCCGGCCGGGTATGAAAGGCGATGATGTGGGCCCCGCTGGCGTCGGCAAGCTCCACGTCCGCCTCCGTGACCATCCCCACACCGGTATGGATCAGGACGGGCCGGATGTCCTGCACCTGAATCCGGGAAAGCGCATCGGCAATGGCCTCCACCGAACCCAGGGCGTCGGCTTTCAGGATGAAGGGGATCTCCTGGATCTCTCCCTTCTGGATCATCTCCTGTACCCGTTTGAACCGCAGTGTGCGCTCTCCCCGCAGCATCTGCTCCCGTTTGAGGGTGGAGCGCTCCTCCGCGATGGACCGAGCCTTCTGCTCGTTCTCCACCACTTCAAAACGATCGCCCGTGTGGGGGAGATCCGAGAAACCCTGGACCACCACCGGTGTGGCCGGACCCGCTTCCTTCACGCGTTTCCCCTGCTCGTCGTACATCGCCCGAACCCGACCCCAGGTGGTTCCGCACACAAACACATCCCGAACCCGGAGACGCCCCCGCTGGACCAGAACTGTGGCCACCGGTCCCATGCCCCGATCCAGCCGTGCCTCAAGCACCGTTCCGGCGGCCGGTCCCTCCCCAATAGCCCGGAGGTCCATCTCCTCGGCCTTGAGGAGCAGAGCCTCCAGGAGGGTGTCCACGTTCATCCCGGTTTTGGCCGAGATCTCCACCATGATGGTATCTCCCCCCCACTCCTCCGGGATGAGACCGTGCTGGGAGAGCTCACGGCGCACCCGGTCCGGATCGGCATCCGGGAGATCCATTTTGTTGATGGCCACGATGATGGGCACGCCGGCGGCCCGGGCGTGGTTGATGGCCTCCACCGTCTGGGGTTTCACCCCTTCATTGGCCGCCACCACCAGCACCACGATGTCCGTCACCTGAGCCCCCCGAGCCCGCATGGCTGTGAAGGCTTCGTGTCCCGGGGTATCAATAAACGTGATCCACCGATCCTCCACGGGCACCCGATACGCTGCAATGTGCTGGGTGATTCCTCCGGCTTCCTGAGCAGCCACCGAGGTTTTCCGGAGATAGTCCAGCAGGGTGGTCTTACCGTGGTCCACATGGCCCATCACCGTCACCACAGGCGGCCGCGGCTCGCCGCCTTCCTCGTTCACCTCTTCCCGGAGAGAAACTTCCGGGGTCTCCTCTTCCCGAACCACCTCAAACCCGTAACTCTCCGCAAGAAGCTGGGCCAGGTCCTCCGTGAGGGTCTGGTTGATGGTGGTGGGCACGCCGAGTTCCAGGGTCTTCTTCACAAGCTCCACAGGTTCCACCCCCATCATGTGGGCGAGCTCCTGAAGGGTGACCTGACCGGGGAGCACCAGACGTTTTTTCTCTTCCTCGGGACGGGTCTCCCGCGTGCGTGTTTTCTGGGGTGGACGGCGACGGGGTTTCCGGGCCGGCCGGGGCCGCTCCTCGGTTCGGGGG
>WFYF01000210.1 GCA_015490255.1 Caldifarciminota bacterium | reverse complement strand
GTCAGATGTGTATAAGAGACAGTTCCGGGCCTCCTCCCGGGCCTGGAGGATTTCCCGGTGGCGCCGGAGGATCCAGGTTCGGTGCCGCTGGAGCAGGGCGGACACGTCCCGCCCCGGAGGCACGATCACCTCCAGGGTCCCCGTGCGGAATTCCAGCCGGGGATATCGGATGTTCCGGTGGCGCACCCGATAGGGGACACCGTGAAACTCACCTTTCATAGCGCAGCAGGGCCTCCATCATCCGGTCGTGCAGACGGTCCATGGCCTCAAGGGAGAGGCCCCGTTCGCGTTTCAGGGCGCGGGCGAAAGTGCGGAGTTTCCGCTCCACCCGTTTGCGGAGGGCCGGCTGGGACTTCCAGCCCGGGCTCATCAGGGGTTCCAGGGTGGCCATCCATTCCCGGACCTTTTCCTCCCAGGCGACCTCCCCGCCCAGCTCCTCCTCCAGGAGCAGAAGGAGGGCATAGCCTGCCGGGGAGAGGCCCAGCCGCCGCTGGCGTTCCCGCCTGCGTTCCAGTTCTTTCAGGATGGCCACGGCCTCCTCATAGATTTTGCGATAATCCCGGGTGTGATGCCGCCACTGCTCCACGAGATGTTCCACCCGTTCGGCCAGGGATTGAAACACCGGGTCGGCGGTCTTGTCCACCAGGACGAAGCGGTTGGGGGCGAACAGCGCCCCGGCCGCTTTCTCTTCCATGGAAAGTTCCGCCTGCTCCAGCGCCCGGAAATAGGTTTCTTCAAACCGGACTTCGGGAAGGGATCGCTCCAGTTCCTGGATCTCCGTGGAGCGGTGGATCATGCGGAGGGTGCGGTGAAACAGCCGGTCCACGGTGATGCGGTCCGGACCGGGGCGGGCCATTTTCCGGTAATACACATACACCGCGGTGAGCCATTTATACGCATCCCACGCCTCCCGTTTCAGGACATCCGGGGGAAGGAGCTCATAGAGCTGGCGGAGGGTGTGGTATTGCTCCCGGAACCACGCCTCATCCTTTTCGCTGCGGGTGACCCGCTCAAAGGCCTGGAGCAGCGCCCGACGCTCAAACCGGAGGGCGAGCCCGGCGAAGAAGTCCAGCATTTCTTCCAGAAGACCCTGAAAGTCGTCCGCCAGGGACCCGTAGGTCCGGAGGATCTGGCGGATCTCCTCTTCCCGGTACATGGCGAAGGCCCGCTTCAGGTGGCGCAGCACCCCCACATAGTCCACCACCAGTCCGGCTTTTTTGACATCCCGGAAGGGACGGTTCACCCGGGCCACGGCCTGAAGCAGCCGGTGGCCCTTGAGGGGACGCACCAGATAGAGGGTCTGGAGGATGGGGGCGTCAAAGCCTGTGAGGAGCATATCCGTCACGATGAGGAGGCGAGGGTTTTCTTCCGTCCGGAACCGGTGGAGCACGCCGGAGACCGCGTCGCGGAAGTCCGCACCGGGATTCCGTGCATACCACGCCTGCCGGAAGGCCTGAAGGTCCGGTTCGTCCGCCGCGTTGAAGGTCATCACCACCTCGCTCCACTCCGGGGGAAGAACCCGGTCCAGCGCCTGTTTGAACCGCACACAGGCGCGCCGGCTGACCGCCACCACCATGCCCTTGAAGCGCCCGTTCAGGTGTTCCCGGAAGTGTTCAGCGATATCCCGGGCCACCCGATCAATCCGCTGCTCGTTTTCCAGAAAAAGCCGGATCTGGTCCAGCCGGCGGGCCAGGGCGTCCTCCACATCTTCCCGTCGGTCCTCGGGGATTTCCTCCAGTTCCAGCTCCAGGAAGGCCTCCAGGAGGTCCCGGCTGAGGTGCACGTCCCGCTCCAGGCGGGGTTGATAGACAATGGGCACGGTATAACCGTCCTGCAGCGAGTCGCTCACGAAATATTTGTCCAGATACAGTTCGCCCCGGTCGGGATAGGCGAAAACCTGGAAGGTGTCCCGTCCGTGCACCGCCAGGGGCGTCCCGGTGAAACCGAAGGCGAAACCGGCGGGGAAGAGGGTATACATCTCCGCCCCCAGCACGCCATACTGGGTGCGGTGGCCCTCGTCCACGAAGAGCACGATGTCCGGACGGGTGCGGAAGGACGGACCCTCGCCCACCTCCCGCTGCACCTCTTCCCGGAATCGTTTGAACTCTTCCGGGCGGAATTTGTGGATCAGGGTGATGAAGATGCCCCGCTCACCCCGATAGCCATCAGCCCGGAGCACCCGCTGAAGATCCCGAACACTCTCAACTTTGCGGGCGCCCACGGGAACGTGCAGGGCGGAGAATTCCCGCTCCAGCTGGTCCTGAAGGTCCACCCGGTCCACCATGAAGAAGGTGGGATTGCCCAGCAGGCGGAAGAGTTTCTGGCTGGCGAAGATCATGGTCAGGGTTTTTCCGGAACCCTGCCAGTGCCAGATCAGCCCCCGGGTTTTTTCCAGATCGTCCCGGTCTTCTTCCTGGAGCAGGGGCGGCAGCGGACGTCCCATGTTCACCAGCACCCGGCGGACGATCCGGTTGACCGCCCGGACCTGCATATACCGGGCCATCACCTTGGTGTATTCGCCCCGCTCTTCCCGGAAATAGAGGAAATAC
>WFYF01000209.1 GCA_015490255.1 Caldifarciminota bacterium | reverse complement strand
CGGGCAGAGCGTGGCGGTGATGGCCGACACGCTGGTGGTGGCCCTTGCCGGTCTGGGACTTGTGAGCGAACGGCGGACTTTCCGGATCCTCACCCCCGAATTGTCCGGAGGGTTGCCGCCTTTCCTGGCCCGCCGCCCCGGCGTGGAGTCGGGTCTGATGATGGCCCAGGTGACCCAGGCCGCCCTGGTGGGCCGGCTCCGGGACCTGGCCTATCCTTCCTCCCTCTCCAGTCTCCCCACTTCCGGGGAGCAGGAGGATGTGGTGCCCATGGCCACCAACGCGGCGTACCGGGCCCTGGAGGTGGTGGACGTGCTCCGGCAGATCCTGGCCATCGAATTCCTGGCTGGACTTCAGGCCGTGGCCCTGCGGGAGGCCCGGGGGGAACGTCCCGCGCCGGCTGTGGGCGCGCTGCTTGCCCGGGCGCGGGAACAGGGGCTGGCTCTCCCTTTCCAGGAAGATCGGGTCTGGGCTGTGGAGATGGCGCAGGTGGCGTCCTGGTTGAAAGGTTCTCCTCCCTCCCTGTGAAGGCCCCCGTGTTTTCCGGCAGGCGCGTGCTCATCCGCCCGCCCAACTGGCTGGGCGACGGGGTGATGGCCCTTCCGGCCATTCAGAAGGTTGTTCGGGAAGCCGCATCGGTGACTTTTCTGGCCCACGCCCGGGTGGCCGCCCTGTACACCGCCCTGGGAGAGGTCTATCCCTTTCACACCCGGCGGGAGCTCTTCCAGACGGCCCTGGCCCTGCGCCGTATGCATCCCGAGGTGGGCCTGAATTTCCCGGAAAGTTTTTCCTCCGGCCTGGCCGTGGCGCTGACGGGGACGCCCGTGCGGGTGGGATTTCAATCTCCTGCGGGTCTGTGGCTCACCCACCGGATCCGGCACCGGGGGAAGGCGGAGCACAAGGCCCTGGGCTATCTCCGCCTGGTGGAACCCTCTCCCTCTCTGCCCCGGGCCGTTGCGTTTCCTTTCACTCCTGAAGAGCGGGAGAAGGCCGGTCGCATCCTGGAGCGCTGGGGGCTGCCTTCCCGGTATGCGGTGGTGGCACCTTTTGTGGCCTATGGTCCTGCGAAAGCCTGGCCCCTTCGCCGGGTGGCCGCCTTGATCCGGAGTCTTGCCCGGATCCTGCCGGTGGTGCTGGTGGGCAGTCCAGCGGAGCGGAGAAAGGCCGAGGTTTTTGAGGGTATGGCCGGCGTGATCAACCTGGTGGGCCGCCCTCCGCTGCGTCAGGTGGCGGTTCTTCTCTCCCGGGCCTCGGTGGTGATCGGAAACGACTCCGGCATCACCCATCTGGCGGCGGCCACCGGGGCTCCCACCCTGGCCCTGTTTTTCTCCACCGATCCCACCTGGAGCCGGCCGCTCGGGAAGCAGGTGCGGGTGCTGTATCGGCCGCTGTTTTGCAGCCCCTGCCACAAACGTTTCTGCCCCCTTTCCACCTATGCCTGTCTGGAAACCTGGGCGCCGGAGGAAGTGCTCCGGGAGGCCCTGAACCTCCTGGATTGAAACGCTTTTGCCATATCCCCTGATCCTGGTTTGTAGCGAAAAGGGAGAAAACCTCTCTGCGTTCCGGGTCTGCTGGAAAAACCGGTTTGTGACCGGAGAAACGGTTGAGATTTTTGGGACACCATCGCATACGCCCCGCAACGCCGCGGGGATTATGGCGACGCAATCTTGAGGAGAATCGTATGGGTTCTTGCCGGGGTCCCCACGCAATTCCCTCCGGGAATCGCGTGGGGTGTTTCACGGCAGCCGGGCCACCACCTCGTGGGATGGAAAACGCCGGACCTCAAAGCGGTCCGGCTCCAGCCAACCATAGGTGAAATGGCGCATCCAGTCCCCGGTCACCAGGACATACCCCTCCCCGACCTTCCGGGCCAGCACCTGGTGGAGATGGCCCATCACCAGCAGGTTATATCCCTCTTCCAGCACCCGCCGGGCCCCCTCCACAAGCCGCTCTTCGGGGACTTCCTCATGATCCGAGCGGGATCGGGACAGCCGGGCCACCCCGTGGGCCAGGGCGATGCCCACATCCGGATGAATCCAGCGGAAACAGGTCTTCAGCAAGGGATGTCCCAGCACCTTCCGGGTGGTTTTGCCCCCCAGACTCAGACCGTCCAGCAGATCCCCGTGCACCAGCCGGACCCGCACACCGGAGAGATCCAGATCCACCCCTTCCCGCACCACGGGAATGCCCAGTTCCTCTGGAAAAAAATCCTCCATCCAGAGGTCGTGGTTGCCCTCCACGAACACCACCCGGGTGGTGCGCGCGAGATGATACAGGGTGGCCAGAAGGGGGAAAAACCGGCGGGGAATGGCCCGGCGATATTCAAACCAGAAGTCAAAAATGTCCCCGAGGAGCACCACCAGATCCGCTTCCGGGGCTTTCTCACGGAGGAGGCTCACCAGACGGGCCTCCCGTTCCCGACTCGGTACCTCCAGATCCTGTCCCAGGTGGGCGTCGTTCACCACCAGGACCCGGGAAGCCTCAAGGGTAACGTTTTCGCGCACGCTCAATCTCGCGCTCCAGTTCCCGCCGCTTGATGGACTCCCGCTTCTCGTATTTCCGCTTCCCCCGGACCAGGGCGATCTCCGCTTTGATCCAGGGGCCCCGGGCATAAAGCTTCAGGGGAACCGCCGTGAGACCCCGCTGAGAAAGTTTCCCGATGATGCGGTTGATCTCATACCGGTGGAGCAGAAGTTTTCGGGGCCGTTCGGGGTCGTGCTGGAACATCTCGGCCGCCATGGGATAAGGTGCCACATACATGTTCACCAGATACAGCTCGCCGTTCCGCACGTCCACATAGGCGTCCTTCAGGGACACCCGCCCTTCCCGAATGGACTTCACCTCCGTCCCGGTGAGCACCAGTCCCGCTTCAAAGGTTTCCAGGATCTCATAGTCAAAACGGGCTTTCCGGTTCTCCGCGAAGACCTTCATCAGAACCCCTCATACAGCCGTTCGGCCAGAAACAGGGGAAGACCGGCCTGGAGGATTTTCCCCACCACGACGTCCACGGAATATTCCTTCCGGAAAAACCGGAACTCCCGGCGATGGAGGTTCAGCACCCCCCATGCCGCCCGGGGATCCCCGTCCCGGGGTTGCCCCACGCTCCCGGGGTTGATCATGTATCGCCGGGAGGGAGAAAGGCGGAGAGTGCCCCGGGCCTTCCACTCCCACACCCCCCCACGGTCGTCCGCAACGAACACGGTGGGGAGGTGGGTGTGACCGAAAAGGGCCAGAGGAAAGTCGGTGCCTTCAAAATACGCCCGGGCCTGCTCCACCTGGGTGAGATAGATCCAGAGTTCAGGGTCCTCCGGGGTGCTGTGGGCCACCACCAGACCGCCCTCCAGTTCCACCCGGTAGGGCAGATCCTCCAGAAAGGCGAAAGAACGTTCGGAAAGCTGTTCCCGGGTCCACCGGATGGCTTCCCGGGCCACGGGGTTGAAAAACCGGGCCTTCTCCGGAAAGAGCACGGCCTCGTCATGGTTCCCTAACACTCCCACGAAGGGCATCCTCCGGGAAAGGTCGGCGAGGATCTCCACCACCTCTTCGGGATCCGGTCCATAGCCCACCGCATCTCCCAGGAAGATCAGGCCCTCCACCTGCTCCTGGTGGAGCAGATGTTCCAGGGCCACCTGAAGGGCCTCCAGATTGCCGTGGATATCGGCGATCACCCCCCAGATCATGTGAGGTTCCGCTCCCGTGCGATGGCAT
>WFYF01000208.1 GCA_015490255.1 Caldifarciminota bacterium | reverse complement strand
ATTCAGGAACATCTCTGGGAAGAGTTTCTGGCCCGCACCGGGGAGGAAAAAACGCTGCGCGAAGCCCTTTTCCGCTCCCTTGAAACCCATAATCTCCGGAAATTTCTGGAGGAGACCGTATGGAAAGTCCCGTAATTCTTTTTGAAGACATGGGCGTGGACGCCTTCTGGCCCATTACCGCCACCCGTCCCGTGTGGGCCCTTCGGGTGGGCATGCTCCGGCTTTTTGAAAAGTGGGAGACCAGCCTGCGAACTTCCCTCTTCTTCTATTCCACCCGCAGGAAAATCCTGGCAAGCTTCCTGCGACGCACCCGGAACACGCTGGAAGTCCCGCCCGGAACCCGGGGCATCTGGATCAACGGCCGGCTTCTGCCTCCGGAGACGAGCGAGATTGAACTCCTTTTTGAAGGTCTTGCTCCGGGGGATCGGCTGGTGGACCCACAGGGTCGGCTGATGCTGGGTTATCTGGATTATGAGGATTTTCTCCAGGCCTTCATGGAGGGCACGACCGGTCATCCCCTCCCGGAGGGGTTTCACGTGCTGCGTTCCTGGGGAGACGTGTTCCGCTTTCACCGGGAACAGTTTTTCTTTGACGATATGCGCCTGGAGATGCCCCGGGAACTCCAGGGGGAATTTCATCAGGCACCCACCGTGCTGGGGGATGCCCTCCACATCGCACCGGGCGCCCGGCTGGAAGGTCCCGTGGTGCTGGACAGCCGCAACGGCCCGATTCATATTGGCGAGCATGTGAGGATTGAACCCTTCACGGTTCTGGAAGGACCGGTGTTCGTGGGGAGTCATTCCGTGATTCGCGCGCATGCTCACCTCCGGGACACCGCCGTGGGCCCCACCTGCAAGGTGGGAGGAGAAATCCACGCAACCATCTTTCAGGAATTCTCCAACAAGCAGCATGCAGGCTTCCTGGGGAACTCCTATGTGGGTTCCTGGGTAAACATCGGGGCCGGCGCCACCACGAGCAACCTCAAAAACACCTATGGTTCCGTGCGCCTCCATCTGCCCTCCGGAGAGGAGGACACCGGCACGCAGTTTCTGGGGGCCATCATCGGAGACCACGCCAAAATCGGAATCCAGGCGGCCCTCTCCACCGGCACCACCATCGGGGTGGGCACGGTGTATGCCCGGACCACCTTTTCACCGAAGTTTATCCCTTCCTTTGTCCTCCTGACTGACGAGCGGGCCGAGGTGTTCCGGCTGGACAAGGCGCTGGAGGTTGCAAGAAGGATGATGGAACGCCGCCATGTTCTTCTCACGGAGGAGGAAACGGCGGTCCTGCAACACGTGTTTGAGAAAGAAAAAACCCTCCGGGAGCAATTTCTGGAGTCCGGGGCATGAGGGGCTGTGTGCTGGGCCTGGCCTTTTCCGGAAAAACCACTCTGATCCGGACGTTTTCCGGGCTGGAGCGTTCCCCGGCGACCGTGTTTTTGGAAGATGGGCGGCTGCGGGCCCTGGCCGAGGTGGTGAAGGCCCGGAAGATCACCGGATATCCGCTGGAACTGGTGGATTTTGACGGGTTTGGCCGGGCTTTTCGGGAAGATCGCATCGGCCAGATCCTCACCGAACTTTCCGGGTTTGATCTCCTGATCCACGTGGTGGGGGCCTTCGGGGGAGGGTCGGTGGACGAGCTGATGGACCGGCTGCTCCTTGCGGATCTGGAACGGGTGGAGCGCCTCCTCCCCCGGGTGGAGAAAGAGGTGCGCAGTCGCCATGCGCCCGAACATCGCCTGACCGCCCTCCAGAAAGCCCGGGAAGCGCTGGAAAAAGGGCAGGTTCTCCGGAAAGTTTCTTTCACCGATCCGGAACGGAGGGAACTTCTGGGGTTTGGCTTTGTCACCCTCCTGCCCCAGGTGGTGATCTGGAACCGCGGGGAGGAAGGTCCGTTCCCTCCCCGAGACCTGGACCTTCCGGTGGTGGAAACGATCCTTCCGGTGGAAGAGGAACTCCAGGGGCTTGGGGAGGAAGAGGCCCGGGAACTGCGGGAAGCGTATGGCATTCCTCCTTTCCGGGAAGCTTTTCTTGAGGCGGTTCTGCAGGCCACAGGACGAATCCGGTTCTATACCGGGAACGAGAAGGAGGCCCGGCTTTGGTTGATTCCGGAGGGTGCGCCCGCGGTGGAGGCGGCCCGGGCCATCCACACGGACCTGGCCCGGGGGTTCGTCCGGGCGGATGTGATCCCCGTGGAGGATTTCATCCGCCTGCCTGAAGAAGAGCGCAGAAAGCACTTCCGCCGGGTGGGGAAAGACTGGCCCATGGTGGACGGGCTGTATGTGATCGTCTATTCCACCCGTTAGGCCCGCATCCCCTTAAAACACCTTACAAGTGAAGGCGAGCTTCACTCTCAACGTAAGTATCTTTTCTGTCGCTATATTGATCATGACGGACCTGGATCCGGAAAAACGTGTTCTCTCGCCAAATCCAGTCCACCCCAGATAGAAATGATTTGCGAGCCCGGTAAAGATCCAGCTCACTGAAAATGCGTCCGCCGAAGATTTCCCATGTTCCCTTGACGATGAAACCGGG
>WFYF01000207.1 GCA_015490255.1 Caldifarciminota bacterium | reverse complement strand
GGTTTCCCCGCGCGGACGTTCTGGGAATGGACCTTTCTCCCGCCATGATCGCCCGGGCGAAGCGGATTCGGCTTCCCAATCTCCGGTATGCCGTGGGGGATGTCCGGACGCTGGAGGGGGAGACTTTTGATCTGGTGGTGGGATTCTACGTGTGGATGCTCATCCCGGAGGGAGATCTCGCGGTGCTCCGGCGGATCCTGATGCCGGGGGGACGGGTGCTTCTGGTCCTCACCGCCCCCACCCTTTTCACCCGCTTTCACCGGGCGTTTTACCGGCGGTTCGGTGGGGGTGAGCTCCTGCTTGCCTCCCCGTCCTGGTGGCGGGAGCGGGCAGAGAAGGAGGGTTTTCGCAGCCGGACGGTGCCCATCCACGCGCTGGAGGGGAGTTTTCTGCTCCAGCTTGTCCTTCCGGAAAACGGGGGATAAAAAACGGGAGGCCCGGCCGGGCCTCCCGCGGGTTTCCTGTGCCGACCGTTCCTCAGAAGGTCACGTTCACGGAGAGGGTGTTCACAAAAGGAGTGGCGTTCCCGAAGAGGAAGAAAGGCCCCTGATAGAGGATGTGGGGGAAAATGGTGGCGTCAAACCGGACGTTGCGGACCGCATAGGACAGGCCAAGCACATAGGCGATGGGAAACTGGGTGATGGTGGTGGTCTTCAGATCGGGGCTGTTGTTGTTATTGTTGTCGGGCTGCTCGGTGGAGGCGAAGGTGAGCACGTTCTTCACGGCGGCCACGCGGGCGGTGAGGGCACCCGTCAGACGACCCTCCACACCCACGATGCCGTTGAGGTTGAAGATGGAGCACTTGTTGGCGGCGGGATCAAAGGTGACACAGGCGGTGTGGGCGGTGTAGGAGGCAAATCCCAGACCCAGGCCACCCACAAACAGGATGTTTTCGGCCGGCATGGTGTTGGTACCCAGCAGCAGGCCGAAGGTGGTGGCCTTCTGGTTGTCCACGTCCGTGGTGGTGCCGTTGTTGTCCTGGGTGTAGCTCTGGTCGGTCATGCCGAAGTTCAGGGCGACGATCATGCGGGAGGCCTCGGAACGCTCCATGAAATAGCGGAAGTTCGCAGCGATCTGGGGTTTGGAGGAGGAGGTTTCCTGATAGTTGCTGCCCGCTTCGTTGCGGTTTTTATACATGGGGAAGGCGATGTTCACCGCGGCGTCAAAGGAGGAGCCGGAGGCCCCCAGGGTGAGTCCGAAGACGTAAAGGTTGGTCTGGATTTTGTTGGCGGGATTGGCGTCGTCTTCCGAAGAGGTGGCGGACAGCCCGAGGTCCACGGCATAGCCGAATTTGGTGTCCCCGCCAAAGGCACCGGCGTAACGGAGCCCATAGGCGGTGGTTCCCATATAGTTCAGCACGGGAAAGTTGGCATAGAGACCGGAAGCGTAGGTCTCACCCGCCTTGAAGAGCTTGGCATAGCCGGTGGGGGCGCCGCCCGTGAGATCCCCGAGGGTCCGGAGCTCCAGAACCCCGATTTCACCGAACTGGAAAAGCAGGGACGGATAACGCTCCACGAGCGCATCGTCGTCAAAGAGGAGATCCACTTCTCCTCCCAGTCCCGCCACCCGGGACTCCGTGGCCGAGAGCTGGCTCACCATGAGCAGCACGCCTGCGAGCAGTGCCTTGCGCATACGCGTCCTCCTGTTTTGGGATACACCTGTTTTGTTTTTCCGAAACGTCACGGGGTGGATTATACATCTTCCCATGGGAAATTTCAAATTTTCTGAAAAACGTTGTTGAGCCCTGTGCGTTGATGGTCCTGCCCGGGGCGCGTATAATCAGCGACACACCAACCCTTCCAGCCAGCAACACACAACACAAACGGAGGAGGGAGCCGATGGAGTGGACCACGCTGGTGAACTTCGCATGGGTGCTGGGAGCGCTGGGCGTTCTCGTGGCCATCGGGACGTATTTCTCCATTTTCCGCCTTCCGGCAGGGGACGAGAGGATGCAGCGGTTCGCCCGCGCCATCCATGACGGAGCCATGGTGTTCCTCCGCCGGGAATACTCTGCCATTGCGGTGTTCGTGCTCGTCGTGGCCCTCGTGCTGCTCCGCTTTTTCGGCTGGCAGACGGCTCTGGCCTATGTTTCGGGTTCCGCGGCTTCCATGCTCGCCGGCTTTATCGGGATGAAGGCCGCGACCCGGGCCGCGGTCCGCACCACCGAAGCGGCCCGAACGGGCGGGGCTCCCCTCGCGCTGGCTGTGGCCTTTAAAGGGGGATCCGTGATGGGGGTGGCGGTGGCCGCCCTGGGCCTTCTGGGTGTGGGCCTGTTCTTTGCATGGCTGGGGGATCCCCAGGTGCTGTCGGGGTTTGCCATGGGCGCTTCTTCTGTGGCCCTTTTCGCCCGTGTGGGGGGAGGGATCTATACGAAGAGCGCCGACGTGGGGGCGGACCTGGTGGGGAAGGTGGAAGCCGGCATTCCCGAAGATGACCCCCGGAACCCTGCGGTGATTGCGGACAACGTGGGCGACAATGTGGGCGACACCGCCGGGATGGGAGCGGATCTCTTTGAATCCTACGTTGGCTCGGTGGTGGCCACCATCGCCATCGCCGCCACGTCCAGCACGCTTGTCCCCAAGTCCCTTTATATGGGCTATCCCGTGCTGATGATTGCCCTGGGGCTGGTGGCTTCCCTTGTGGGGATCTATTCCATTG
>WFYF01000206.1 GCA_015490255.1 Caldifarciminota bacterium | reverse complement strand
GGGGATCACCTTCTTCATGTCCCGGAGGATAGCTTCGGCCATCAGGGCTGCGGCTGAACCG
Source organism: Caldifarciminota bacterium (assembly GCA_015490255.1). Taxonomy (GTDB): domain Bacteria; phylum Hydrothermota; class Hydrothermia; order S141-80; family S141-80; genus S141-80. Next base: position 3,400 of record WFYF01000206.1, on the reverse strand, counting down.
GGGGCGTAATAGGCGGAACCCGTCTTGAGGAGCTTCACGATTTCCCCTCCTCCCTTGCGGGTCCGCTCCACGATGGCGTCCAGGCGCTCTTTCGGGATGAGTTCGGTCACGGGAATCCCTGCCACGGAGGCATAACGGAGCACGGGGACCATCATGTCTCCATGGCTTCCCAGCACCATGGCGTGCACGTCCGAGGGGGAAACACCCAGTTCCATGGCGATGAAGGTGGCGAACCGGGTGGAGTCCAGCATCCCGGCCATGCCCATCACCTTGTTCCGGGGGAGCCCCGACAGGCGATAGGCCGCATAGACCATGGCATCCAGCGGATTGGTCACCACGATGATGAAGGCATCCGGGGCATATTGCCTGACCTCTTTCATCACCGAGGTCATGATCTTCAGGTTGATGTTCAGCAGATCCTCCCGGCTCATCCCCGGTTTCCGGGGAGACCCGGCCGTGATGATCACCACGTCCGAGCCCTCAATATCCCGGTAATCGTTGGTCCCCACCGCGAAGAAGGAGTTGCCCAGGATGGGCCGGGCCTGGCTCATGTCCAGGGCCTTCCCCTGGGGGAGACCCTCCACGATGTCCACAATCACCACCTCACCCACGTTGCGGGCGAGGAGCTCCCGTGCGGTTTCTCCTCCAACGTGTCCTGCGCCAATCACGGCAATTTTGTGAGCCATGGTCAACCTCCCTGTTTGGAACCCCGCTTTCTGCGCTGCGCGCGGGGTGGAATGCCGAATTTCTTCCGATAGTGGGCCACCGAACGCCTGGAAAGGTGCACACCGTACGTGGCCAGGCGCGAGGCAATTTCCTCGTCGGTGTAAGGGCGCGCGGGGTCTTCTTCTTCCAGAATGGACAGGATGAGTTCCCGGAGGTCTTCTTCCGAAACCGTCCCCGCGGCCAGCGGCGTGGGAAAGAAGAACCGCAGGGGGAAGATCCCCACGGGCGTGTCGGCGTATTTCTGCTTGAGCAGGCGGCTCAGGGTGGAATGGGGAATGCCCAGGGCTTCCACCGCCCGCTGACGGGAGAGAGGAGCGGGCCGGGGGGTTTTCCCCATCAGAAAATCCTTCTGGTGATCCGCGATGAAATGGGCCAGGTCCATGAGGCGCCGGCGCCGTTCGGCCAGGGCGTCCAGTATGTCCTCCACTTCCTGGAACTGGGCCCGCAGAAACTTCCGGGTTTCGGGATCCAGATCCGGGTTTTCATAGAGTTCCCGGTATCGCGGCGAGATCCGGAAGTGCCCCCGCCAGGGCTCGTTGACCTCCACAATGAGCTCGCCCTCCACCAGGCGATACAGCACGTCCGGAATCACATATTCCACGCGCTCTGTTTCATACACCGACGCAGGATCGGAAGGCAGATGCTCCAGCAACACCTGTATGTCCCGGGCCACTTCCTCCGGCAGCATGGCCACCCGACTCCGGAGCTGTTCGGGATCCTGGAGAAGATCCGGTGTGAGCTCCTGGAGGAAACGGGTGAAGGGATGTTCCGAAAGGCCGTGATGCGCAAGCCACACACGCCAGAATTCCAGGATGTCCCGGCTTGCCACCCCGGGGGGGTCAAAGTGCTGGACCATCACCTCCCGGACCCGTTCCACATCTTCTGGCTTTACTCCAAGGCTTCTGGCCAGATTCTCCGGGGGAACGGAAAGAAACCCGTCCGCGCCCAGGTGGTCCACGATGGCCCGGGCGATGGTTGCTTCCGGTGTTCCTTCGGGGAAGTTGAGGGAAATCTGCCATTCCAGGCGCTGCCACAGGCCCGGCTGAGGGGAGATCCAGGAGGCCTCCACAGGATCCCCCCGATCCTCGTCCTCTGCATATCCCACCCGGGGATCAGGCGGGCCGTCATAGATGCGGCGGAGGTCCGGTTCACGACGGGGACGGGATTCAAAGGGATCCTGAAGGGCGATTTCCAGCACGGGATGGCGTTCGCTGAGGTGGGAGAGAAACTGCCAGGTGTCCACGGTATCCAGCTCCAGAAGCCGGGCATGAAGAACCAGCCTGGGGGTGACCCGAAGCTCGGGCCGGACCACCAGGCGGGTTTTGACCTTCGGGCTCATATCTCCTCAATGAGTTCCACGTTGGCCCGGGGGACCACCACCCGTTGGCCGTCCAGCTCCAGAATCACCACCCGCACCCGGGCTTCGGTCTCAATTTCCACAGGTTCGGGCGGGAGTTCCACCACCGTACCGATTTTGCCAAAATAGGGGGCGCGGATCACCCGAACCCGGCGGCCCTTTTCCAGCACTCCCGAAAGGTGCTTCCGCTCCTCTTCTGCCACCTGTTCGGGATCCTCGTCCGGGTAAGACACGATCACTTCCGGCCGGATCACCCCGGCGCGGATCTGGGTGGCCCCGTTCATGGATGCCGGTTTTCCGTTCAGCTTCTGGAAAAGTTCAAAAGTCCGCCGGGCCATGGGGATGTCCCCGAAACCTTCGGTGACCACCAGGGTGAGGCCCGCATCCTCGTTTCCCGTGATGGCCACACCGATGTCGTATCCCAGGAAATCCCGGAGTTCCCGGCTCTCAATTCCACCCACCACCACACCCCGCGCACCCGCATCCCGGGCTTTCCGCAGGGCCCCGGCGGTCACATGACTCCCCCCGATCAGGATTCTCCCTGACGCATTCGCGGGGATCCGGTCCGGGGTGAGGGGCTCGTCCGGGCTGCCCACAACCACGAAGAGCTCGCCCAGGACCTCGCCACCGATCCCGAAGATGCCCTGGATCATGCTGCCCACCGTGGTGACCACCACCCCCTCATCCGGGATTACCCGGGTGACCGTCCCGTCCACATAGGCGATCACCTCTACCGGTATGGGCGGTTCCCGGAGCATCACCTGGCCAGTCACGTCGGAGATGGATTCCACCGTCCCCATCGTGGGAGCCGTGACCGACCGTTTGAACAGGAACCCGAACAGTCCCGGTGTCTGGGCAATCACCTCTCCCCGCTCCACCGGATCCCCCTCCTTCTTCAGCATGAACCGGCGCACCTCTTCCGGAGGTACAGCCAGCAGCCCCGCCATATTGAGGGGCACCACGTTGCCGGGGAGCTCCGTGCGGGCCACCACGTCTCCGGCACGCACCCGATCGCCCTCTTTCACCAGCACGTTGCCCTTCAGGGGAAGCCGACGCTCCTTCACGATCACGGTTTTTTCCGCAACCTTCAACCCGGGTGTGTAAGCGTGGGCCATGATTTGCCTCCTTTATCCCGCACCCACCAGGGTGGACTCTCCGCGCTCAAAGGCCTGGACAAGCTCGCGATACCGGTCCAGGGGATACACCTCCAGGCTTTCAATCCAGGAAGACAGCATGCGCACACGCTCGTGGGGGTCGGCAGGAATGGCAAGGGGACGTCCCCGGCAGTCAAAGATCAGGCCCACCACGCCGCCGGAA
>WFYF01000205.1 GCA_015490255.1 Caldifarciminota bacterium | reverse complement strand
GCACCAGGGGGGCATAAATCCGGCCAAACCGATCCACGAAGTTCTGCGCCCGGGTGCGGGTTTCCTGGGCCTCCTCCACGAGGTGGATGATGCGGGTGAGGGTGTTGTCGCTCGCGGGGGTGGTGGCCCGCACCACCACGGTGCCTTCCATGTTGAGGCTTCCCGCATACACCTCGTCCCCGGCTTTGCGGGCCACCGGCATGGATTCCCCGGTGAGCACCGACTCGTCCATGGTGGTGGTTCCCTCTTCAATCACCCCATCCACCGGGAGACGATCTCCGGGGCGAAGGCGGAGGCGATCTCCCGGCTGGATCTTTTCAATGGGCGCCTCCACCTCCTCGCCGTTGCGCAGCACCCGGGCAGTGCGGGGGAGCATATCCAGAAGTTTCCGTACAGCCCGGCGGGTGTTCTCAAAGGCGTATTCCTCCACCCCTTCCGCAAAACCGTAAAGGATGGACAGCGTGAGGGCTTCCTCAAAGAGTCCGATGAGCATGCTGCCCGCAATGGCGGCGAGCATCAGGATCTCAATGGAGACTTCCCGCTCTTCCACGAGCTCTTCCAGCCCCTCCCGGAGCCAGTGCCGGGCGGCCAGCAGGGTGCCTGCCACCATGAGAGGAATCCCCAGTTCAGGCCGGTGAAGGCTTTTCTCCAGCCACCACCCCAGTGCCCCGGGAATCACCGCGACAAGGGGATCCCGGATGGGGGGATAACGAAGCCACCGGGGAATTTTCATTGCAAACCTCCTTCTTTCTGGTTGTTCTCAACCATACAGCCTGAATCGGGAACCTTCCTGTCAGACCACTTCGGGTCCCCGCTCCTGTGTCCGGATACGCCAGGCATCCTCAACCGGGATCACATAGATTTTTCCATCCCCCCGGAGCCCCGTGTGGGCGTGGTGAAGGATGGTTCGGACCACCTCGTCCACGATCTCTTCCCGGCAGAAAATCTCCAGACGCACATACGGTGCAAAATCACGCACCCGGTCCTGCGGCAGTTCCTCCTCGTTTTCCCTCCGGCCAAACCCCTTCACGTCACACACGCTCATGCCGGAGAGATGTTCTATGGCCTCCAGCGCCAGGACCACCCGGTCCAGACGGTGGGGTTTGATGTATGCAACCACCCATTTCATGGGCCACCTCCCTGTATCGGGCCCCCCTCCGGAGAGGGGGGCCGAAACCCGGTTTCAGTGATGGACCGTCTCCACCTCGGGGCGATAGGCAAACCACCGGTAAACCGCCGGAAGAACCAGCAGGGTGAGCACGGTGGAGGTGAACAGCCCGCCCATCACCACGGTTGCCAGAGGTTTCTGCACCTCGCTGCCCGTGCCGGTGGCGAACAGCATGGGAAGCAACCCCAGGGCCGTGGTGGCCGCCGTCATGAGCACCGGACGGAGACGGAGAAGGCTTCCCCGGATCACCGCATCCCGAAGCGACAGCCCTTCCCGCAGAAGCTGGTTGTAGTAGGTCACCAGCACCATCCCGTTGGACAGAGCGATACCGAACAGGGAGATGAACCCGATGGAAGCGGGCACCGAGAGGTTCTGTCCGGTGAGGAGGAGGGCAAACACCCCGCCCACCAGAGCCAGGGGGATGTTGAGCAGAATGAGGAGTGCGCTTTTGAGATGGTTGAAAGACATATACAGGAGGACGAAAACCGTGAGGAGGGTGAGGGGAATCACCACCATCAGCCGGCGGTTGGCCTCCTGCTGAAGCTCAAACTGGCCTCCCCAGGTCAGGTGGTAGCCTGGAGGAAAGGTCACCTGTGCTTCAATGCGTTTCTGGGCCTCTTCCACAAAACTTCCCATGTCCCGGCCCCGCACGTTGCACTGCACGGTGATGAAGCGCTGGTTGTCCTCCCGGGTGATCTGACGGGGCCCCACCACCTCATCCACCTCCGCCAGCATTTTCAGAGGCAGGCGGAGGCCGTTGGGACCGGGCACCAGCAGGTCCCGGATGGCTTCCACGGTGGAGCGGGCCTCGGGGACATACCGGATGAACACGTCAAACCGCTTCACCCCCTCAAAGACCTGGCTCACCGCCTCTCCCCCGATGGCCATCCGCAGGGTTTCATGGACGTCTTCCACCTGGATGCCATAACGGGAAAGAGCGTCCCGGTTGATCCGCACGCGGACCTGGGGGGTTCCGGTGATCTGATCTTTCTGGACATCCGCCGCCCCGGGAATTTCCCGGATGATGGCCTCCACCTGGGAGGCCAGCATCTTCAGGGTGTCAATATCCGGTCCGAAGATCTTGATGGCCAGCTCGGCGCGCACCCCCGTCAGAAGTTCGTCAATGGACATGGCGATGGGCTGGGAGAAGTTGAACAGCACCCCGGGAAAGGTTTCAAACATCTCGCTCATGGCCGCCAGGAGCTCCTCCACGTTCTTGAAGCGCCAGTGCTTTTTGTCTTTGAGCTGAATGAAGGCCTCGGCGGTGTTGGTGGGGTCCGAATGGGCACCGGTTTCTCCCCGTCCGATCCGGGTCACCACCCGTTCCACCTCCGGAAACTCCTCCAGAATCCGTCGCTCCACCCGCAGAACCGTTTCTTTGGCTTCCGGAATGGAGATGGAAGGTGCCATGGTCATCCGGATCAGGATGTCTCCCTCGTCAATCCGGGGGACAAATTCCGAGCCCAGACGGCTGAACCCCACTCCCCCGAGAAGGAGGAGAATCACCGCCAGGGCCACTCCCACGCCGGGGTGGTCCACAAAATAGCGCAGCGGCCGGGAGTAGATCTGGAACAGTTTGTTCAGGATGCGATCCGAGAAGTCCGCCTTCCGGGAGCTCCGGAGCACCAGCACGCCGAGCACCGGGCTCAGGAACAGGGCATAGAGGAGAGCCCCCATCAGGGCATAAAGCACCGTGGTGGCCAGGGGACGGAACATTTTTCCTTCCACCCCGGAAAGCGCCAGGATGGGGGCAAACACCAGGATGATGATCAGGGTGGCAAAGAACACCGGTCGGGCCACCTCGGTGGCCGCCCGGACGATGGCGTGGGCAGCGGGTTCCCCTTCCGGTCGTTCCTTCAACCACCGGGCCATATTTTCCACCATCACCACCGCTCCGTCCACCAGCATCCCGATGGCAATGGCCAGGCCTCCGAAGGTCATGAGATTGGCGGACATGCCGGTGACGCGCATGAGGATCACCGCGACGGCGAGGGAGAAGGGGAGCGCTCCCAGAACCACCAGGCTGGGCCGGAGTCCCCCCACCAGCAGGAACTGGATCATGATGATGAGCACGATCCCCTGCAGGAGCGCACTGGAGACGGTTTCAATGCTCTTGAACACGAGTTTGGCCTGGTCGTAATAGGGCAGAATGCGGAACCCTTCTGGAAGCATCCGGTTGATGTCCTGAATCTTCTTGTGGACGTTCTGGATCACCCGGGCGGTGTTTTCTCCGAACAGCTTCAGCACGAGACCCGCCACCACCTCTCCTTCACCGTTCATGGTGGCCAGGCCCCGCCGGATTGCCCCGCCGAAGGTGATGGTGGCCACATCCCGGAGATACACCGGCTGGCCGTCCTCCACCTTGACCACCACCTGCTCCAGATCCCTGAGGCTCTGGATCATCCCTTCAGAGCGGACCAGAAGCTCTTCCCGGTTCTTGATGATGAACTGGGCCCCGGTGTTGGCGTTGTTCCGCCGCACCGCGTCGGCAATGTCGGCAAGGGTGAGGTCGTATTTCAGAAGCGCCGCGGGGTGGACAAGCACCTGGTATTGCCGGACAAACCCGCCCAGCGACAGCACTTCTGTCACCCCGGGCACGGTCTGGAGGTTGTATTTCACGATCCAGTCCTGAACCTCCCGGAGCTTCATGAGATCGCTGCGCCCGGTGGTGTCCTCCACCAGGTAATAGAGAATCACCCCCATCCCCGTGGTGATGGGTCCCATCTGGGGCTCGCCGAACTCCTCGGGAATCTGCTCCCGGGCCTCCTGGAGACGCTCGTTCACCACCTGGCGGGCGAAATAGATGTCCACGTTGTCTTCAAAATAGACGTTCACCACCGACAGCCCGAAGTTGGAAACCGACCGGATCTTTTTCACCCCCGGGAGGCCGTTCATGGCCACCTCAATGGGATAGGTGACGTATTTCTCCACCTCCTCGGGAGCGAGACCCTCGGTTTCCGTGAAGATCTGGACCAGGTTGGGACTCACATCCGGGAAGGCATCCAGCGGGAGGTTCCGGTAGGACCACCACCCGGTCACCAGAACCAGGATGGCCAGAAAGAGGATCACCAGTTTGTTGAGCAAAACCCACTCAAAGAATCGTCTCATGGCTGGCCTCCTAATGCCCGTGTCCTTCGCCGAACTGCCCCTTCTCCAGCTCCGCTTTCAGGGTGAAGGCCCCCTGCCGGACATACACTGTCCCGGGCTCCAGGCCCTCCACGGCGGCAAAGGCACGGTCTTCCTCAAGGATCCGCACGGGCACCGGCCGAAAACCTTCCCCGTCCTTCACAAACACCGCCCACCGGCCTTCCACCCGCATGAGGGCTTCCCGGGCCACCGCCACAGGAACCCTCCGGCGCTCAACCTCCACATAGGCCCAGACAAACAGCCCCGGTTTCCAGGAAGGCGGAAACCGGCGGAGTTCGGCATAGGCTCGTGTGGTCCGGGTGTGCTCGTCCAGCACGGGTTCCACAAACCGGATGGTGGAGGTGAGGGTTTTGCCGTCGTGGCGGATCCGAACGGGTTGCCCCTGGCGGACCACCCCCAGCTGGGTGGGATAAACCGTGATGGCCACCCAGAGAATCCGGGGGTTCACCACCACAAACAGCAGGTCCTTTTCCTCCACAGCCTCTCCCTCGGCAACGAGCTGCCGGGCGATCACCCCTCCCATCCGGGTGACCACCGGATAGGGCGTGAGGCTTTCGTCACTTTCAATCCAGGCCAGGGTGTCGCCTTCCCGGACCGAGCTTCCAAGCTCCCGCACAATTCGCGTCACGATGCCGGAAAACCGGGCACGGATCTCGGTCTTCCCGGAGGGAGGGAGAATCACCTCAGCGGGAAACACCTTCTCCACCACGAGCTCCCTCGGTCCGGCCGTGTCCAGCCGGATCGCGAATTCCTCCATCTGCTCCGGAGAAAACCGGATCACCTCCGTTTTCTCTTCATGGGCGTGATCTTCTTCCGCGTCTGCGGGCACCGCCGTCAGGGGCAGGAAAAGCATACCCGCGAAGGCGAGCCTGCGGAAAAGCGTGTTCAACTTCATGGCCAGACCTCCTTGGTTCCCAGAGTTTCATAGATTTCCAGCCACGCGTCCCAGGCACGGACCTCCACGTCCAGAGCCTGGAGGTGGGTTTCCAGAAGTTCATCCTGGACATCCAGGAGGGTGGTGAGATCAAACCGCCCCCGCATGTACCCCTCCCGATAGGATTCAAACGAAGTTTCCAGGGAGGGCAGAATTTCTGTGCGCAGGCGCCTCTGGTGTTCCCATGCGTGGCGGAACCGCTCCCACGCGGCTTCTATCAGGCGCTCCATCTGGATTTTTGACGCGGCAAAGGCATACTGCACCTGACGGAGCCTTGCCCTGCGGAAAGCCCGCTCCGCCTGATTTCGCTCAAACACCGGCAGAGAAAGGCTCAATCCGATCGTGATGAAATCTCCCTCCGGTCCCCGCTGGGGTCCGCCTTCCAGTTCCGGATTGGGAACAACAGCCCAGTCGGCTTTGCCCTTCAGGGCTTTCTGGCGGTCAATCTCTTTTGAAAGGGCGAGCAGGCGAGGACTTTCATACAGCACGGAGCGTATGGCTTCCTGGAGAGAATCCCGGGGAAGGGGAAGTTCCATCGTGAAGGCGAGGCTGTCAAACGACATCCCTTCCGGGAAAAAGCTCCGCAACTCCTGGTCGGCACGAACCACGTCCACGTGGGCCTCTTCCACAATCACCTGCTGCCGGGCACGCCGGGCCTGCAGGCGAGCCAGCTCCGCCGGATGGGAACGCCCTTTCTCCAGACGTCTCCGGGTATAGGCCAGCAGGGTGTCCAGGATGGCCAGGCGATGCTGCTCCAGAGCCAGGCGTTCGCGGGCGACATACGCCGCCACGAAAGCCCGGGCCACCTGCGCCCGGAGGTCCACTTCCATGGCCTCTTCCAGGAGCCGGTTCTGTGCCCGGGTCAGGCGCACGCTCCGGCGAGCATACCACGTGGTCGGCGAGAGGGGAAGAGCCCAGGATACACGGAGGCTCCGGAGACCATCCTGGAGACGTCCCTGCGGGGCCTCCTCTACATCCAGGACCATCCCCGGGTTTTCCCAGTACGCGCCTTCCAGGACTTCGGCTTCCCGGAGGGCCAGCTCCTCCCGCATGGCCTTCCATCTCGGTCCTTCCAGCGCAAGTTCCCAGGCCCGCTCAAGGGTGAGGGGCTGGGCCACCAGCATCAACCACATCAGCATGTTTTCCTCCTTTTTGAAGGGTGAATCAGGAGATGGGGGGAGTCAGAACGACCGGAAGAGTCGTTCAGCAGAGAAGCACGACGCTTCGCAACATCTGAGCAGGATACAGCACGGCGAGGGAGGAGAAAGCCACCTCCCCGGGAATTCTGTGGTATCTGTCTCTTATACACATCTG
>WFYF01000204.1 GCA_015490255.1 Caldifarciminota bacterium | reverse complement strand
TCTCCCCATGGGGAGAGGACATTCCGCACACCAGCCCCGTTCCGAACCCCGTTTTTCTGTGGCGTATTATAAAGGCTCTCTTCAGAAACTGCAACCTTTCGCCTTGCCTCATCAAAAATCTACACGAAATGAACTGCGTGCCTCACGAAAAAATCTGCATCAATCTGTATCCTCCCGCCTCACAGGATTGCGCTATGGGAGGGGAGATGGACGAGAGAGGACGTGGCGTTCGCCTATGCGGGCAGAATGGCCATGGATGTTGCTGGCGTGTTGAGGGTTTGCGGCGGGGGCTTCGCCCCCGCCGCAACCCAAACCTCACAGCCGCGGCAGGTATTCCCGGATCTCAAAGTCCGTCACCGCCGTGCGGAACCGGTCCCACTCCGCCTTCTTGTTCCGCAGGTATTTCTCAAAAAGCGCATCCCCCAGCGCCCGGCGGGCCACCTCGCTCTGCTCCATGAGCCGGATGGCGGTGAGAAGGGAATCCGGCAGAGCTCCGATGCCGTATTTCTCCATCACCTCCTCCGGCATGGCGTAGATGTTCTCCTCCACCGGCTCCGGCGGCTCCATGCCTTCCTCAATCCCCGCAAGGCCCGCGGTGAGCATGGCCGAAAAGGCCAGATAGGGGTTCGTCCCGGGATCAGGCGCCCGGTATTCCAGCCGGCAGGATTTGGATTTGCCCTTCTTGAAGGCCGGCACCCGGACCAGGGCTGAACGGTTCTTCCGTCCCCAGGCGATATAGACCGGGGCTTCATACCCCACCACCAGACGCTTGTAGGAGTTCACCCACTGGTTGGTGATGGCCGTGATCTCGGGCGCGTATTTCAGAAGCCCCGCAAGGTAACCCCGGGCGATCTTTGAAAGGTTGTAGGGATGGTCCGCGTCAAAAAAGGCGTTTTCCCCGCCTTTGAACAGGGACTGGTGGACATGGAGCCCCGAACCGTTGATCCCGAAGACGGGTTTGGGCATGAAGGTGGCATAGACCCCGTGCTTCTGGGCCACCGCCTTCACCAGGAGTTTGGTGAGCTGGAGGATGTCTGCCATCCGGAGGGCGTCCTGATACCGGAAATCAATTTCATGCTGGCTCTGGGCCACCTCGTGATGGGTGGCCTCCACGTGGACGCCCATATTTTCCAGATGCCGCAGGGTTTCCCACCGGGCCCGGGCGGCGGCGTCAAAGGGCAGGATGTCAAAATAGCCCTGGGCGTCCAGCGGTTCGGGCGTGTCTGGACTCGGGAAATAGAAATATTCCAGCTCCGGTCCCACATAATAGGTGAATCCCTTTTCTTTCGCCCGCTCCAGCGCCCGGCGCAGAACCTGACGGGGGTCGCTCTCAAAGGGGCGACCATCCGGATAGAAGATGTCGCAGAAGAACACCAGGGACCGGTCGCCGGAGACGTCCTCCGGCCAGAGATACACCGCCGAGAGGTCCGGCCGGGCCACCAGGTCCGACTCCTCAATGCGGACAAATCCCTCCACCGAGGAGCCGTCAAACACCACACCCTCGTCCAGGGCCCGCTCCAGTTCCGTCACCGCCAGATTGAACCCCTTCACAAATCCCAGGATGTCGGTGAACCACAGCCGGACGATCTGGATGTCCTTCTCGCGCACCAGCGCGAGGATTTCTTCGCGGGTCATCCCCTACCCTCCTTTCTGGAATTTCCGAAGGTTGGCAAAAAATTCCGGATACCGATCCAGCACCTTTTTCCGGGCCTGCACCTCCTCCGGCTCTCCCCCTTCAAGGAGGCGCAAAAGGCTTCCAAACATGGCCAGCACCGGATCCCCGTGGGCCCGCAGGGGTCCCGTCTTCAGGGAGACAGGGCCCTGAACCACCAGACGGTAAGCCGACTGGGAGATCTGCGCCCCCCGCCCCTGGAGCATCTGGACGGCGCGCAGAAGGCGCATCAGGTCCGGAAAGCTCATGGCCGAAAGCCCCTCAATCACCGTGAGGCCCCGGGCCCGGGTGGCCAGGAGCAGAACGAACACGAGTTCCTCTGGCAGGAGAAGGGCCTCCCGCTCCCGCACGGTCACGCCGGTGAGTTCCGAGGGTTCCACCTCCACCGCTCCCACCGCCTCGGGCCCCTCTTCCGGAAAGAGTTCAATCCGCACAGAAGCCCCCATCCGCTTGAGGATCCGGAGGAACCCGGTCCGTGTGAGGTTCAGATGAACACCCTCCACCCGCACCGGCTGCTCCAGCAACAACCCGGCAGTGAGGAAGGGGGCCGCCAGAGAAAAATCCCCGGGCAGCGTGAGGTCCAGCCCCGGCAGGGTTTCGCCCTGCAGGGTGATGCCGTTGCCCCGCATGTCAAAGGAAACACCGGCCCGCAGAAGCAGCCGCTCCATATGATCCCAGGCCCGCACCCGCTCGGCGATCCGGGTCTCTCCCAGAGCCCGGAGAGCGGCCAGGATCACCGCCCCCTTCATATAGGCGTCCGGGTAGATCTGCTCCACCACCATGCCCTGAAGGCTCCCGCCCTGAACGGCCAGGGGGAACCGGCGATTCCGGTCCCGACCCAGGATCATGGCCCCCATGAGGCGCAGGGTATGCACCAGATCCCGGAAGTCCCGCTCCTGGAGCGTGCCGGAGGCCGAGAGAAGCACGGTGGAGGGGTGGGAGGCCAGAAAGCCCAGGGCAAGGGTGGCGGTGGGCACGGCGTCCGAGAGGTGGATCACCTCCCGGGGTTCCCGGATCACGGCGTGGGTGCGGGACCGGAAGACCACCTCGTTGCCGCGGCGCTCCACCGGCAATCCCAGCTGTTCCAGCACCCGCAGGGTGATCTCCACGTCCCGGGAAGGGGGAATGTTGCGGATTCGGCTTTCATGGGTGGACTGGGCCGCCAGAAACAGGGCCATGTGGGCGATATGGCGGTCACCGGGGAACCGGAAAACCATCATTCTCTCACCTCATAGGTTTCCAGAATGCGGGCCAGCCACTCCCGGAGAGCATCGGCAAAGGCCACCAGGAGCATCTCCACCCGGGAGACCACGTCCTCTTCCCCTTCAAGACCCAGACGGGCCAGAAACAGCTGGCCCAGACGCCCCTCCTCTCCCTCAATCCAGGCCTTGAGCTCCCGCTGATAGTCCAGGAGCCCCTGTTCCAGGTGCTCCCGGACCAGGGTGATTTCCTCCGCGCTCTGCGGCTCCAGACTCTCCATCAAACGCCGGAACATGCCTTCAATCACCGCCGTGGCCACCTCCTCCTCAAGCAGAGGGGTCGCCACCAGGTGAAAGGAAAGGAAAAACAGCCCGAAGAACACGAGCTCCATCACCACCAGAGACGCTCCCTCCTCACTCCAGTCCAGCACCGTCCGGATGGGTTCTTCGGTTTCCTGGGCCAGACGGAACACACCGGAGAGGAGCCCTTCCGCCAGGGCTTCCCGGGAGATGGCTTCCTTCATTCCCCAACCTCCAGCGCGATGTCCGCAAGGGCTTCAGGGTTCCAGTCCCGGGGCGCCAGATGGGCCCGGAAATGGCGGAGAAGTCTGGGGGCATGGACGAGCTCCATCCCCCGGATGCGCTCCCTCGCGGTGTGGAGGACCTCAAAGGTCCGGGCCACCCATGCCAGATGGGAGCGGGTGTAGGTCCTCCGGGGAATGGCCAGGCGCACCCATTCGTAGGGAAGGTCCTCAAACATCAGGCGTCCCACTTCCACCGCCCGCACACCGCCCACCAGATACAGTCCCACCGTCACCGCCACACCTGGAAAGACCTCCCGGGGGATGTGCGCCATCCAGGTGGCCGCTTCCACAAACACGGCGTGGCCTCCCGGCGGCCACAGCACCGGGATACCCATCTCCCGGAGGGCTCCGGCAAGCCAGGCCACCTGCTCCACCCGGTGGGCGAGATACCGCTCATCCACCACCTCTTCCAGACCCACCGCCAGAGCCTCCAGATCCCGACCGGCCAGCCCGCCGTAGGTGGGAAACCCCTCAAACACCACCAGAAAGTTCTGAAAGGCTTCCGCCAGGTCCTCCCGGTCGGTGGCCAGGAACCCCCCGATATTCACCAGGCCATCCTTCTTGGCACTCATGGTCACCACGTCGGCCAGAGCGAGATAGGCCCGGATGCCTTCGGCTATGGAGAGATCCTGAAGTTCGGGGTCGTGCCGGCGGGCCAGAAACACGTTCTCTGCAATCCGGGCCGCATCCACCACCAGGGGTGCCCCGTACCGGTCCGCGAGTTCCCGGACCGCCCGGAGATTCTGGAGGGACACGGGCTGACCGCCGGCGGTGTTGTTGGTCAGGGTCATCACCACCATCCGCACCTTCCCTTCCCGGAAAGCCCGTTCCATGGCGTCCAGGTCCGCATCCCCCTTGAAGGGGTACGTGGAGGCCAGATTGCGGCTTTCGGGATGGGGGCAGTCCACCGCCTCCGCCCCCCGGAACACCACGTTGGCCCGGGTGGTATCAAAAAGGGTGTTGGAGACCACCCGATCGCCGGGCTTCAGGAGGGTGAAGGCCAGGATCTTTTCCGCCGCCCGGCCCTGATGGACGGGGATCACGTGACGCTTGCCCGTGAACTTCTGCACCGCTGCCTCAAAGCGGAAGAAACTCTCGGCTCCGGCATAGGATTCGTCCCCCCGCATGAGGGCGCTCCACTGGCGATCGCTCATGGCTCCGGTCCCGGAATCGGTCAGAAGGTCCACCATCACCCGGGAGGCCGGGAGAAAAAACACGTTGAAATGGGCTCTGCGGATGGCCTCCAGGCGCTCCCCGAAGGGCGGGGTGGGGAGCGCCTGGACCACCTTGATGCGATAGGGTTCCATCAGCGCCTGACTTCACCCAGAATCCGGAACTCCACCCGGCGGTTCTGCTGGTGTTCGGCTTCGGTGCGGGCGTTTTTGATGATGGGCTGGGATTCCCCATAACCCTTGGCGATCAGCCGTTCCGGTTCCACACCCTTGGAGATAAGATACCGCCGGACCGATTCCGCACGGGCCTGGGACAGACGGAGGTTATAGGTGAAGGACCCCCGGGTGTCCGTGTGACCGGCGATTTCCACCTTCACGGTGGGGTTCTCCAGGAGCATCTGGGCGATGGAGTCCAGCACGGGATAGGACTCGGGTCGCAGGGTGGCCTTGTTGAGGTCAAAATAGATGTTCCGGAAGGTGAACACCATGGCCTTCCGCAGGAGGGCCATCTCTTTCTCCACCGTGGCACCGCCCTTCACCTCCACCCGGGCCTGCCGTTTGATATAGCGGGTTTTGGGTTTGTCCACCTCAATCCGGTAGACCCCTTCCCGCAGGCGGAAGGACACCATGCCCTTCTCGTCGGTGGTGGTGTCCACCAGCACCTCACCGGTGCCTTTCCTCAGCACCACACGAGCCTGAAGGGGTGTGGCCTTCTCCGCGTCCACCACCTTGACCACCAGCGTACCGAAGAGGGGCTGAAGGGCAAAGGTCTTCTCCAGCGGCACTCCGCCCCGCACAAAGATCTCATCGGCGTGCTCAAAATAGTCAGGGTGACGGGCCACCACCCGGTAGCGCCCTTCCCGTAGCCTGCCCTGCCAGGTTCCCGTGGAGTCGGTCTGCCCCTGGATGGGCGATCGGCCCACCAGGTTCAGGGTGAAGTCCACACCCGCCACGGGTTTCCGGGTTTCCCGGTCCACGAAGCGCAGGACCACCGGGGCGGTGATGGGACGCAGACGGAGGGTTTCTTCCACCACCTTGCCGGCTGGCACCTCAAAGGCGTACTCCCGGAAGGCATAGTCCGGATGCTCCACCTTCACCCGGATGGGTCCCATAACCGGGAGGGAAAAGGCCCCGGTGCTGTCCAGCTGCACGGGGATTTCCTTCGTACGGGTATACACCGTAACCCGGGCCAGGACGGGCTTCTGGAGGATGGAGTCAATCACCTTCCCGCGGAAAGTCCCGGTGACCGGACCCACCACCCCCAGGTGGGCATAGAGGTGTTCCCCTCTGGCCCCGAAACCGATACCGGACAGGGAGGTGTAGCCCAGGTCCAGCGTCACCGGGCCCGCACGAACTCCGGCCCCCAGTCCCAGACCGAACCCCACCCGGCCGCCGAGGGTAATCCCCAGGCGGACGGGGAGGAAAGAAGCCAGGGCATATTCCAGACCGGCGTCCAGCCGGGGGGTGGTGGTGGACAGGGCGTCCTTCTTGAACCCCTGCGTATAGGTGGCGTGGAAGACAAACTGGGGATAAGCCAGGGGCTTGAACCGGGCACCAATGCGGAGAATGGGGGCGAAACGGGTCTGGAAGGGGACGCCTTCCCGGGTGGTGGCGGTGTCCCGGAAGCGACGCTCAAAGAAGGCATCCAGGCTGTCCAGAGTCCCTCCCCGGAAGTCCCCTGTGCGGATGGAGTCGGGCTCCAGGATGGCCACGCCCTCCACCACATCCCGGTACCAGTTGATGAAGCCGAAAAGGTTTTCCAGCGAAAGGGCCAGAGTGAGCTGGGGGTCCACCTCCGTGGCCGCGGAGAGGTCCATGCTGAACCCCGCACCGGCGGGAGCCGGACTGGGGACGGAACCAAAGGTAAGCACCCCTGCGGAGCGAAACCGGGAGGAATCGGCCTGATAGGTGTAACCCTGCTGGGACACGGCCACAAAGCGGTCCGCGGGGTCCACCTCCAGCACGCCGTGTCCCCAGAGGAAGCTGGCCGAGATACCCACTTCAATCTCCCGGACCTCCTGGACACCCAGGAAGTCCCGCATCCGGATGGGGATGCTGTATCCCCCACCAATCCGGGTAAAGGCCAGCGCCTGGGCGGAGAGATCGGTGAAGTCGTAGGTCCGGTTGATGAGCACGCCCTCAAAAGCCAGACGGGCCAGATCGGAGGGAAGGTTCAAGATCGCCCGTGCGGTGGGACGGACAAAGAATCCCCACCGGCCCACCGAATAGGAAAGCACCACGAGATCCAGGTTGTGGGAAAGCACCACCGGTCCGTCCGGCAGGGCTTCCACCAGCCTGCGGGTCTCGGTGGTGTCCAGAGAATCCACGCTCATCAAAAGGTTGATGTCCCGGATGGCAAGCCAGTTTTGATGATAACCGGCCTGGAGTCCCAGGGGAGAGAAGCTCCACCGGGGGGCAAATCCCAGACCCAGTCCGGCCAGGGCGGGGGCGGAAAGCACGGTGGTGTTTCCGGCCATTCCCTGCCCTTCTCCGAGCGGGAGACCAAGGCCTGTGCCAAGCTGCGCCATCACAAGCAGAATTCCCATCACCATGCCTCCTTACTGGAACAGGCTGTCCGGTTCCACGTTGAGGATGAACTCCAGATATCCGGAGAAGGCGATCTGGTCGCTGGTGGACACATAAACCGTGTCGTTCAGAGCAGGGAGCTCCACCCGGGCGATCATGCGGAGGCTGTCCTGGGCAAGGTATCGGGTAAGAAGGGCTTCGGTGAGCTCCACCTGGAGAGTGTCATAGGCGGGCGCGGACACAAAACCCCGGTCGTCCAGCTGGGCGGGGTGGAGGGTGTCGTTGATGATCAGGGTGCTGTCCGTGCGGGCACTGTCATACAGCCATGCCTGAAAAGAGGCCGAGAGAGGGGCCTGGTTCACCACGGTGAGATACAGGAAGGCCCGGCGAATCAGAAAACCCACAGAACTCGCCGCAGCGGAATCGGCCGCCCGGGACACGTCCTCCGGGATGTCCACCGTCTGGAGGGTGGTCACGAGGGTATCCCCCCGATAATGGATGGCCAGGGGAATCTCCAGCAGACCGTAGGCGGTGTCCGCAAAGGCGGGATCCAGCGGATTCACGTTGGAAGTGATGTCAAACTGGAAATCGTAGGGAGAAAGGGGAACGTCAAAGGTATAGGAAACGGTGAGGTCCTGAGTCTGTCCTGCAGGCACGGTGATCTGGAGGGTGGTGTCTATGGTGTCGCCCGAGGTGAACACCACGAAAAGACGGCCGGTGACCTGCGCATCCTGGTTCTGGGCTCCCACCACCCGGGCATATCCCAGGGCCCGCACCCCCACGATCCGGGTGTGAAGGCGGGTCCGGGTGGAGTCCAGCTGATCCGGCCATCCTTTGCTGAAGCGAAGCTGGATGGGGGGAGGGAGGGGAACGTTCGTGGTGTCACCGGCCTGGAAGATCCCCAGGGTATCACCCCGCTGGAAAACATTATAATCTTTCAGGGAATCCAGGGCCACCCGCAGAAGCACCACCGTGTCAATGGGGACCTGGATGCGGGTGTCCCAGCTTGCAAGATGGTCCTTCGGACGGAGACACCCTCCGAGAACGGCCAGACTCAGCAGGCCGGCCGCGACGGATCGGACACTCATGCTTCACCTCCTTCTTTCCGCTGAAACATCCCACTCATCAACTCCACCGGCAACGGGAAAATGATGGTGGTGGTTTTCTCGGTGGCCAGCTCCGTTGCGGTCTGGAGAAACCGGAGCTGGATGGTGATGGGGTTTTTGGCCAGAATCTCTGCAGCTTCCGCCAGCCGTCTGGACGCCTGGAACTCGCCTTCGGCTGCGATCACTTTGGCCCGGCGCTCCCGCTCGGCCTCCGCCTGGCGGGCCATGGCCCGCTGCATCTCCTGGGGGAGATCCACGTGCTTGATCTCCACCGCGGACACCTTCACCCCCCAGGGATCCGTCTGGCGGTCTATGATGGTCTGGAGGCGCTCGTTGAGCTTCTCTCGCTGGGAGAGCACCTCATCCAGTTCCACCTCCCCCAACACGCTCCGGAGGGTGGTCTGGGAGATCTGGCTGGTGGCGTAGAGATAGTCCTCCACCTCCAGCACCGCTTTCGCCGGGTCCATCACCCGGAAATACACCACGGCGTTCACCTTGATGGAGACGTTGTCCTTGGTGATCACATCCTGGGGGGGCACATCCAGCACCACCGTCCGCAGGGACACCTTGACCATTTTGTCAATGATGGGCAGCAGAACGATCAGCCCCGGGCCCTTCACCCCGACGAAACGTCCCAGGCGAAAGATCACCGCCCGCTCATATTCCCGGAGGACCCGGAGCATGGAGGCCAGGAGCATGACCAGAAGAAGGATTAAGGTGAAGGCAAAACCGCCCATCATCCACCTCCCAGGGCCCGGTCCAGCACCTCTTCCAGGGTGGGCCGGCCGATTTCCTGGAGCTCATAGCGCACCCGCACGATGGGCTTGTTCACCTGCACCACCCGCGCAAGGGAAATGGGGGTGGCGCTCACCACCACGTCGGCGGGCACGCGGTTCAGGGTTTCGGCAAGGTCGGCAAGCTGCTGCTCGGAATAGCCCACGGCCGGAAGCACCTCCCGAACCTGGGGCCAGGCCTCCATGGCCGCCCGGACCGTGCCCACCGCGAAGTCAAAAGGTGGAACGATTTCGGCGGCACCGAACCTCCGTGCAGCGAGATACCCCGCCCCGAAACTCATCTCTCCGTGGGTGAGGGTGGGACCGTCCTCCACCACCACCACCCGTTTGCCCCGGATGGCCCCGGGATCCTCCACAAAGATGGGAGAGGCCGCCTCAATCACCTCCGCCCGGGGGTTCACCTGGGCGACGATTTCCCGAACCCGCTGGACGTCCTCAAAAGACGCCGAATCCACCTTGTTGATCACCACCACGTCCGCCATCCGGAGGTTGGTCTCGCCGGGATGATAGCGCAGACCGTGATCCGCCCGGAAGGGATCGGCGATCACGATGAAAAGGTCCGGCCGGAAAAAGGGGAAGTCGTTGTTGCCCCCGTCCCACAGCACCACATCGGCCTCTTCCTCCGCCATCCGGAGGATTTTCTCATAATCCACCCCGGCGAACACCACGTTGCCCCGGTCCAGATGGGGTTCATACTCCTCCCTCTCCTCAATGGTGCAGTTGTACCGGTCCAGGTCTTCATAGGTGGCAAACCGCTGGGCGATCTGCTTCCGCAGATCGCCGTAAGGCATGGGATGGCGTACCACGGCCACCTTCTTCCCCATGGCCTTCAGGATCTCTGCCACCCGTCGGGTGGTCTGGGACTTTCCCGAGCCCGTGCGCACCGCACCGATGGCCACCACCGGTTTGCGGGACTTCAGCATGGTGTGTTCCGGACCCAGAAGCATGAAACTCGCACCAGCCGCGTGGGCCCGGCTCGCCAGGTGCATCACGTGTTCGTGGGACACATCCGAATAAGCGAACACCGCAAAGTCCACCTTTTTCTCCCGGATGACTTTCTCCAGGTCCTCCTCCGGCAGGATGGGCACCCCTTCCGGATAACGTTCTCCGGCAAGTTCCGGGGGATAGACCCGTCCCTCAATGTCCGGGATCTGGGTGGCGGTGAAGGCCACCACTTCAAACGCAGGGTTGTTGCGGAAAAACACGTTGAAATTGTGGAAATCCCGACCGGCCGCACCCAGAATCACCACGCGATAGGCCATGGTGCACCTCCTCGTTCGGTGAGAATGTCAGAAAATCCTCATGCTCGCGGTGAAATACATACCAAACCGTCCGAAGGCCGCCTCCACTCCCCAGCCCAGGGCCCGGGTGGCATCCATGGTGAACCCGGCAACCACCCCGCCCTCCACGTCGCCGCCGCTTGTGCGCCCGGCACCCGTGTCGTAGGAGTAGATATATCCCCCCACGAGAGGGCCGACATAGAACCGAACCGGAGAGCGCACGTCCTCCAGACGGAAGGTCCAGTGAAAAAGCCCATGAACAGCAGGGAAGAGCAGGGCGATCCGGTCCCCCAGCCACAGCCCCACAGAGGGGACCAGGCCGAAGTCAAAGGGGATGTCCCGGGTTTTCCGGTGCAGAAGCAGGGCCAGGTCTCCCTCCAACCCCAGGATGGCGCTCCGGCTGAAACCCGTGCCCAGCCGCAGCCCCAGGGTGGTGGTCCGTCCCAGCCGCCAGCGACCACCGCCCGAAAGCACCATGCCCCCCGCCACGCGGGTGTAGTCCCCGAAGGCCGCTGAAAAGGTCCATTCCGGCGTCCGGGTGGGAGCGATGGGGTTCATCAGAGGAAAGATGGATGCCACGAGCAGGGAGATCATCACAGGGACCTCCGTTCTTCCACCGGGACCGGGCTCTGCATATACAGGAACCGCTTGATTTTCCGGGTGGTGGTTTTCTCAAACTCCTCCTCCCGGATGCTGAAGGTGCGGGGGCGCTTGTAGGGAGCAAGTTCCTGGCTGTAATGCCGGAGTTCCTTCCGGATCACCTCCTCCACATCCTCCCGCCGGGGATTGGCCACCCCCTTTTCCTTGAAATACGCATCCAGGTTCTCATAGTTGGGATACACGATCACGTGGATCTCCTCGTCCCCGTCCGGAGTTTTGAAACCCACACACAGAATCTCCTCAATATAGATGGACTGGCCCAGAACGTTCTCCACCTCCTCGGGATAGATGTTCTTGCCGCCTTTGGACACGATCACATATTTCTTGCGGCCGGTGATATACAGATAGTCGTCCTCATCCAGATAGCCCATGTCCCCGGTATAGAGCCAGCCCTCGTCGTCCAGAATCTCGGCGGTGGCTTCGGGGTTTTTGTAATAGCCCTTCATGATGTTGGGACCCCGGGCGGCGATTTCCCCGATCCCGTCTTCGTTGGGATTCACAATCCGGATCTCCACAGAAGGAAGAGCCTGGCCCACCGACTCGTTGCGGGGAGCATCCGGCGGATTGGCGGTGAGCACGGGGGAGGTCTCCGAAAGGCCGTACCCCTGAATCAGAGGAAACCCCATGGTCTCCAGGGCCTCCGCCACCCAGGGGGGCAGGGCCGCACCGCCGGAAACGAGATACCGGAGTTCGTCCAGTCCCAGTTTGGCCCGCACCGTACGGAAGAGCACCTTCCCCAGTTTGCGTCCGGAAAGGCGGGACAGGTTCCACAGGGTCCAGAAGATCGCCCGTCGGGGCGCGGGAGCCTTTTTCACCTCCCGGAAAATCCCCATCACGATCTTTTCCAGAAGCAGCGGCACCACCAGAAACATGTGGGGACGGGTGTCCAGCATGTCTGCCCGCATTTCCCGCGGCCGAAGGATGGACCGGGAATAGGTGATGGAAAGCCCTCCATAGATGGGGGTGAGAAAACCCGCCGTGCCTTCAAAAACATGGTGGATGGGCAGCACGGAGAACACCCGTTCCCCCGGCTGGAAGGGAATGCACTGATACACGTCGCTCACGTTGGACATGATGTTCCGGTGGGTGAGCATCACCCCCTTGGAACTTCCGGTGGTTCCGGAGGTATAGAGGATCACGGCAAGATCGTCCAGATTCCGGGGAACCCGGTCCAGCGTACTGCCGGCTTCTTTCACCAGGCCCCACAGGTCCGGAACGTCCGGATAGGGGTCCTGGGAGATCACGTGCTTCAGAGTGGGCACGCTTTCCTGGATGTCCAGCAGGGAAGGAATGTATTTCTCCTGGGCGAGAATCAGGTGACTCTCGCTGTGATCCAGGATGTGGCGGATTTCGGTGGGGGTGAGGCGGGCGTCAATGGGCACCACGACCCCCCCGGCCCACTGGATGGCAAGATAGGAAAACGCCCACTCCGGGCGATTTTCCCCGATCACCGCCGCGTGCATGCCGGGCTGGAGACCGAAACGGTCCACCAGCATCCAGGCCAGCTTGCGCACAATCTCCAGACCTTCCCGGTATGTGTATTCCCTCCAGGATTTTCCATCCGCGGCCCGCATCCGGAACAGCACAGTATCAGCGAATTCGTGAGCACTGCGCTCAAACATTTCAGCAATGGTCATCACCCCCCGACTGGGCCGGTGCACTTTCATCTTTTTCCGGGCATACCGATCAGGCATGGTCCACCTCCCTGTTGATGTGCACCCCCTCCCCCGCCACCACCTTCCCGAGCACCCGGGCGTCGGGAAACACCGTCTCCACGTCTCTGAGGCGGGTGGGTTCCACAACGAGCACAAACCCCACACCCAGGTTCCACACCCGGGCGGCCTCTTCAAAAGAGACATTGCCTGCGGTCATGAGCCACCGGAACACTTCGGGAAGTTCCGGAAGGGTGAGCTCGGCGGCCAGACCCGCCGGAAGAGCCCGGGGCAGGTTTTCCTCAAAACCGCCCCCGGTGATGTGGGCAGCGGCTTTCACCGCTCCGGAGGCAAACAGCCGGGGCACCTGCGGGTAGAGCCGGGTGGGGGCCAGGATGGCCTTCAGGACCTCCGCAGGCGGAGCAACCCGCTCCAGGATCCGGCGGATCAGGCTGTAGCCATTGCTGTGGGGGCCGGCGGAGGACAGGCCCACCAGCAGATCCCCGGGCCGTATGGTTTCCCTGCGAAGCAGCACCTCCCGGGACACCTTTCCCAGGGCAAACCCGGCAATGTCAAAGGGGACACCCTCCTGGAAGAACCCGGGAAGTTCGGCGGTCTCCCCTCCGAGGAGAGGGGTCCCGGCCTCCTCCAGGGCCTGAAGGAGGCCCTCCATCAGGGCTTTCAGGGGCTCTCCGTCCTGGAGGGAGGGGGCGGCCAGATAGTCAT
>WFYF01000203.1 GCA_015490255.1 Caldifarciminota bacterium | reverse complement strand
TGGCCACCCTGACCTGGTTTTTCCTGAACCATATCTTTCATGCGAAGGGCATCCTCTATCCCATGGACCGTCCGCCGGCGGTGGTGGCCACCACCTATTTCGCCGCCCTTTTCCACGATCTTGCGGAGGCGGTGACCCGGGACATCGTGCGGCCGGTGAAGGAGTGGTTTGTGCGGGTCCTCCGGGAGCATCAGGGGGTGGAGGCCCTGGGCCAGCAGGATCAGGAGAGTTACGATGCCATCAAGGCCATTGAGGCGGACCTTCTTCAGGAAGCTCTGTCTCTTCTTGCCGAGGAGGGGTATCCTGAACTGGAAACGCTGCTCCGGTATTTCTCCCTTGAGGAGTTCGCCAACAAGCGCTTCACGGTCAACGGTGATATGGAGGTGGGGGTGGAAGACGAGGTGCTGCTTTCCAGTCCTCCGGAGGTCTGGCCGGTGTGGGGGAGGCTTGTGGAGCTTGCGGACAACCTGGCGGCGTTTGTGGAGGCCCAGCAGTCCGTGGAGATGGGCATTCGGCCGGAAAGCCTGGTCCGGGCGCTGGAAAGCATCCGGGAGATGCTTCTGGACCAGGCGCGATCCGGGGCTCTTGTGTTCGGTGGGGTGGATCTGGGGGAGCTGGTGGAGGGAATGGTGACGCCGTAGTTCTTTTCCCTTCGGACACGTTGTGACTTTTTCGGGCCTGTAAGTTCAAGATGCTGGAACCTCCATCCGGCATATCTTTCTTTTTCCCCTCCCTGAGTGGGGCCTGGGGCCAGGGTCAGAGAAAATCCGCCACGCTCTCCCTTATTCCGGGCCGTGTCCCGGAGCGTTCGGGATTTCCGGGGATTACCGCGGGCTGGTTCTCCGGATCTCCTCCGGACTTCCGGGCAGTTTCTCCCGGGCCTCCAGAAACCGGTAATAGAGCACGAAATATCCCAGGTCATTGATCCGGCTGCCCCGGCCCGTGTTCAGACGACCCAGGGCCAGGGAAAGGTTGTGAAAGGCCACGAGATACTGCCGGCGCTTATAGGCCTCATAGGCCCGGGTGAGGAGGCTGTCCAGTTCCCGCTTCAGCGTGCTGTCCAGAAACCACCCCAGGGAATCCACCCGCTCAAGCCGATCCTCAAGATGCCCATAGGCGGCGGGCCAGGCGGGCACGGGCCAGCCCGGCGCAACGCCGGCGAAGGGAAATTTCCGGTAAGTGTACTTTTTGTCACACGTATCCATGGCTGCATACGCCTGCCAGGACCCCGAATCCGCCCACCATTCGGGAGGTGAATTGGGATAAAGGGGATCTGCGTCAGATGTGTCCACATTTGAGAGGATATCTCCCATCAGGAAATAGTGCGCCGGATCTGGAGGATAGGGAGAAAAGGCCATCAGGCTGTCCAGCGTGTCCCCCGGAACAATAGGACGTCGGATAGTGTTCCAGCTAAAGCCACCATACCGATGCCGCAGGCGGGGGTTCCAGATTTCGGGAGGGATTTTCCCGGCCCGCAGGGTCTCACCGGTGAGGGGGTCCAGGATGGCGATGGGAAGGGAATCCCGGTTGGGATCCAGCCAGGAGGGATAGGTTCTGGTGAGGGGCGTGGTGGACCCGCCCCAGCCATACGGCCCCTTCATGGAATCCACCACGATGAACGTGTCCCGCGTCGTGTCCCAGCCCGCAACAACAACGCGAAATGTTGCTACATTCTGTGTGCTCTGGGAGTCACTTCGGAATCCATAGGTGTAAACGTAATCGCCGGAAGGGCGACGGGTGACCTCCACCGAAAACGTTGCCCCCACCCCATCCGTGGAAAGAATCCAGGCCAGGGTGTCACCCGTGGAGTCGGTGAAGAAAAAGTTGCAGGTGGGCTGGATCTGGCCTACCATGAGGGTTCCCAGAAGGGCTGCGGCACACATTCCGGATGCCTCCCGGCGTCTCTCACCTGCACCCCATACCTCGCGCGGTGCGCGGCAAGGGCTGGCGTGTCAGGAAGCAACCATCACCATCTCCATGGTGAAGCCTTCTGCCTGAACCGTCCATCCACAGCCCGGTTTCGTAAGCAGCCGCAGGACGTTTCATCCACCTGGGAAG
>WFYF01000202.1 GCA_015490255.1 Caldifarciminota bacterium | reverse complement strand
GTGTCATAGAACCCCACCTCCACGGGATTCGCGGGATCCGACACGTCAATCACCCGAAGACCAGAATCTCTATCCGCGACGAAGGCGTGGTTCCCCGAAACCGCAACACCCCGAGCCGATCCCGGTGTGTCATAGAACCCCACCTCCACGGGATTCGCAGGGTTCGACACGTCAATCACCCGAAGACCAGAATCTCTATCCGCGACGAAGGCGTGGTTCCCCGAAACCGCAACGCCTAAAGCCCATCCCGGTGTGTCATAGAACCCCACCTCCACGGGATTCGCAGGGTTCGACACGTCAATCACCCGAAGACCGGAAGTGTCAGCTGCGACAAAAAGCCTCTGGCCCGCGGCATCGTAAAACAGGCCCCTCACAACCCCCGGGGTGGGCATTGCCCCTGTGGGGCTCACCCCACCCGAACCCAAAACGTTCAGAACAATAATCCCCCTTCCCGCGCTTATGAACACAAGATTCCTTGCAGGGTCCACCGCCACCGCATACGCCGGTCCAAAAGGCCATGCACCCACCCGCCGGACATTCATGGAGTCCTGATAGAGATGAAGAGGGGGCTCAGGCCCGATAAGGCCCTGGCGTTCTGTCCTCCCCCCAGGCAACAACATCACGAGACTTAACCACAGCATGGACAACCTCCTGTTCGCGGAACTGGAACCAGAACATGATATACGGGAGCATCAAGGAAAGGTCAAGCGTTTGAGCTGTGGAGCAAGCCAGGGCTACTCCGCAGCCCTCCACGTTTCCCTGAAAAGAGATCCGGATTGGATGGGCAGGTATGCGTTACACCAGCCGCAGCCACTCGCTCAGGAGGAAATAGATCCGCCCGATGAGCAGGGACACCCGGGCCATCACCGTATAGCCGAAGGAGGCCCCGAAGGCCACCATGATGAACACGATCCCCAGACGCAGGGCCGATCGGCCCACCACCCCCCGGAACTGGAAGGAAAAATAGAAATACAGGATGGAGAACAGCACGCCCGCCACCAGCACCCAGTTGGAAAGGAGGGTGCGGAAGTCTTCCCCCCACAGGGGAACCAGGGTGGCCTTGAGCTGTGGAAAAATGAACCCTTGCACGGTGGCCACGATCCCGATCCCCACACCGATCCCCGTGATGAAAGCGATGGGCCAGTGGGACAGACGCCGGCCCTCCGGCCAGAGGCTGGCCACCACCTCCAGTTTGGTGAGCATCAGAGTCCCCAGGAGCAGGGCAAACACGCTGATGGCCTTCAGGAAAGGATGGGGTGCCTGAAAGGCCGCCCGCAGGGAGGGCCACACCGCCTGGTCCAGGGCCACCAGGATGCCGAATCCCGCAGAAACCCCCACGAACAGATGTTCGGCGAAACGGTAGATCGGGTTCTCTCCGAACAGAAAACTGAAGATGGCCAGGGTGAGAAAGGCCGCAAGCCACACGCCGATCAGGTCCAGCAGCGTCATGCCGCCCACCTCCGTGCCATAAAATAGCCCAGGTTCCCCACGAAGATCAGAAGAAGCAGAAGCCCGTGCACCGCGGCCTGGCTGGTCATCCCCAGGGTGGCCGGTCCCACAATGCCCACCAGGTGTTCATATTCGCTTGCCCCTTTCAGGGCGGGGATGAGCCCCACCACCTGCCCGGCGTTGTAATACAGATAGTGCCCCGGGGACAGGACGGCGGTGGAGGCGAGGGCCAGGGGAAAGTGATAGCGGGATTGCCCGTAGATCACCCAGAAATCCCCGGCGGCGGTGGCGGCCAGGCTCACCACCAGCCCGAAGTCCGCCAGTTTCCCCACGCCCTCCAGGGCGGGAAGGCTGTCCAGGGGTGTTCCGTTGATGTCCGCATCAAACACGGACCGGATGTCCTTCCCCATGTTGATGATCACCGCAGCGGCTCCGGGACGGTAACCCAGAAGAACATAATCTCTGCCATACACCTTGCCCATCCGTGACGCGATTTTCTGAAGCCCCATCTGGGCCACGATGATCCCCTGATAGGTGGTGTGGGTCATCACCACCACCCGCAGGTTTTTCCGGAAGGCCTGGGTGAGAAGGGCCTCCAGCGTGGGCTGGAGTTCGGGCATGGAGGACGGGCCGTAGTCCGCGGAGATGAGGATGGGGGTGCCGGGGGCTGTCTCTTATACACATCTC
>WFYF01000201.1 GCA_015490255.1 Caldifarciminota bacterium | reverse complement strand
GGTGTGGACACCACCGATCCGATGGGCAGGTCATAATAGAACTTCGCCTTTTTGAGCACCCGATCTCCCCGCTCCGCATCCAGAAACATGGGCCGGGTCCGAAGTTCCAGATTGCCCTCATAGCGATCCCGGCCTTCCCGGGTCACGATGTTGAACACAGCCGCCGCGGCATTTCCGTATTCCGCTCCAAATCCACCTTTGGAGAAGGCGGCTTCCTGAATGGCCGTCAGGGGAATTTCAATGTCGGAGGTTCGGGCATAGGGGTCCATCACCACCGCCCCGTCCACCACATACACCACCTCACCGGGACGGCTTCCCCGCACGTGGATGTTGCCCGTCGGCGAAATCACCACGCCGGCCTGCTGACCCACGACGTCCTCAATGGTCTGAACGGCCTGCTCCTTCACGTCTTCCGTTTTCACCATATCCAGACTCTGAGTTACGTCCGGCCGCATGGCCTGGGTGATCCGGGTTTCAATCACCTCCACCACCTCGGTCTGCACCACCGTGGGGGCAAGCTCCACGTTCACCTCGGTGGTGCGATCCGCCTCCACCACCACACCCTGGATCTTTTTCGTCTGATATCCCACATAGGAGACCGTCAGGGTATATTCCCCCGGCGGCACGTTCAGAATGAGGTAATACCCGTCAAGATCCGTCGCAGCCCCCATCCGGGTGCCCTCCACCACCACGTTGGCACCCACCAGGGGCTCTCCCGTCTGGGCATCCACCACACGACCGGTGATCTTTCCGGTCGTGCCCGCCCAGAGGCCTCCTGCCAGGAACAGCAGACCAGCAAGGCGCAACCAGCGCATACCAAACCTCCTGTTGGGATTTATTGCAACTTAAACTGGAAGGGAATCATCACCCAGACCTTCACCGGCTTGTCCCGCTGCATGCCGGGCGTAAACACAAATTTTTTGGCAGCTTCCAGCGCCGCCGGGCCCAGCACATCCTTCACCTCCGGCGGCCGGGCTCCATAAATCTCTGCCCGAACCACCCGACCGTCCTCTCCCACCAGCACACGCACAAACACCTGCCCCTCAATCCCTGCCCTGCGGGCCAGTTCCGGATAGCGGGGTTGCACCCGACGCACCACCTCCGGCTTCTTCTCCACCGCCCAGAACTCAAAAGTCTCCTCCGTCACCGGCGGGGGCGGCGCTTCCAGCTCGTTGAACTCCGTGGTGGGCGCGATGTCCACCTCTTCCTCTTCCACCTCTGCTTCTTCCTCCGGTGAGGCTTCCTCCACCTCCACTTTGGGTTTGGGCGGCGGCGGCGGTTCCTCCACGTCCTCCACCGTGAGGTCCACGTTCTCCTGCAGAACCTCAAACTCGGTCCTGGGGGAGTAAGGGTGGACCTCCAGACCCTTCACAAAAGTAAAGAGACCGATCATGAGCACGAGGGTGATGGTAATGCCCAGCTGAAGGTTGAAGGGATATTCATCCTCCAGCCGGCGACCTTCCCGTTCTTTGATCTCCTCAAGCGACTTCATCCGTCACCCCCTGTCATTTCCGGGGTTCCTCGGTGGCGAACACCAGCCGGATGGCCGGGGCCTCCCGGAGAGCGTCCCGGAGCCCCTCAATGATGTCGTCCACCCGCCCATAGGGCGCTTCCTGGTCCGCCTTGATCTGCACGATAAGGGCGGGATTCTCGGCATATTTGGTCTTGAAAATCAGAGCCGCCTGGCCGGGATCCACCAGCCGGTCGTCCACGGAAACACGTCCCTCTTTGTCCACATACACGTTGGCAATATCCCGGCTTTTCAGAATTCTCTCGGTGTTCCCCGCCTGTGGCAGGGCCACCGGCAGGCCCACCTCCTTCCGGAACACCGTGGTCAGCACAAAGAAGATGATGAGCAGCGTGGCGATGTCCGACATGGACGCGGTGGGAATGAGCACCCGCCCGGTCTTCCGCTGACGCTGGCTGATCTTGGGCATGTCACTCCTCCGGCCGGATGGCCTTCACCGCAACGCGGTTGGCCTCCGGAACGTTGCGTACCTGGTCAAACACCTCTATCATTTTGCCGTAGGGGGCGTTCACGTGGGTCCGGATGAGGACCACCGCCTCGGGCTCCTCCTCCAGACGCTGCTGGAGCAAATCGGGGATCTGTGCCGGATCCACGGGTTCATCTCCCACAAACACCTGTCCCGCGTCGTTGATGGAGATCTTGAAGAGCTTTTTGCCCGTCAGCTTCACCACCTTCGCGGTGTCGCTCTTTGGGGTGACAGCGAGTTTCAGCCCCTTGTCCCGGGCAAACACCGCCGTCGCCATGAAGAACACGATGAGCAGGAAAGAGATGTCCGCCATGGATGCGGTCGGGATCTCCGCTTCCTGCACCTCAATCTGCCGGCGAAACCGCATCATGGCCGCGCCTCACATCTCCGCCAGGACGCCACGCTCCAGGAGATATTCAATGAGTCCGTTGGTGGCCTCCTCCATGCTTCTCAAAAACCCGTTGATCCGGCTGGAAAACACCGCATAAAAGAAGGCAACGGGCGCCGCGATAATGAGACCCGTGGCCGTGGTGATCAGGGCTTCCGAAATCCCTGCCGCCACCAGGCTGGGTTCCACCTCGCCTGCCACGGCGATGGCCTGAAAGGCCCGGATCATCCCCGTCACCGTCCCGAGAAACCCGAGAATGGGTGCCAGGGTGGCAATGGCGGTGAGATACACCATCCCCCGGTCCAGAAAGGCAAGTTCGCTGGCCGCCTTCTGGGCCATGGCCTCCTCCACCACCATCCGCCCCTTCTCAATGCGCTCCAGACCGTGGAGGATCACCTTGGCCACCGGGTTGGGGTTCCGGCGGAGAAACTCAATGGTCTCCTCCATCCCCTCCGTCTCAAAGGTCTCAATGGTCTTTTCCGCGATCTTGGAGGGATCACCCGCACGGATGAAGAGGGTGATGATGCGCTCAAAGATGATGGCAAGCCCCACGATCGCGAGGATGAGGAGCGGCCACATCATGGGGCCGCCTTTCTGGAAGTAATCAACGAGACCCTGCATCGCTCCAGCCTCCCTTCGTTTTACAGGTTGTCCTCATTTCTCTGGCCTTCGCGGTTTATTATAGATGAGACCCGTGGACTTGTCAAGTCCCCCGGGCTTGTCAAAAAAACCATGGGGATCTTGGAAGTTCGTGGGGGTTTGAGTATCTTTCAGGGCATGAAAAGGGGGATGAGCAGAGCGAAGTTGATAGAACTTGGATGGAGGCGTTTACGGAAGGAGGATTTGTGGGTAATAGCGGCGTGGATAGCGAGCCGGGTGGAAGCG
>WFYF01000200.1 GCA_015490255.1 Caldifarciminota bacterium | reverse complement strand
GATGTTCCGGAGGGTCACCCCGAGGGGACCGCCCAGGGCATGCCACAGCGTGATGTCCGGAGACGAACCGGTCCCGCAGGAAAGAAAAACCAGAAACACCGTCCCCAGGAGGGGTTTTCGGCTCATGGACTTTCCGTTTTCGGGGAAGGCGGTGGGGACGATTTGTCCGGAGACGGGAGGTTGAGACGATAAGAGATCTGGAAACGCCAGTTTCCTCGGGTGGGGGTGAAGGCATAGATGTCCCGGTCATCCGCAAAGTCCACCGCAAAGTTTCCGAACTGGATGCCCCCACCCCACGTCACACCCCTCCGGGCACCGGTTTCGTCTAGGAAATAGCCCACCCGGAGAGCGACGAACTTGCCGTAATTCACCTCAAGGCCGGCGCTCACCCAGGTGTCTTTCAGGATGGTGTCCACCCCCCAGTTTCTGTAATCCTCCAGGATGTTTACGATCACCTTGTGAAGGTCCACGGCGAGCCGGAGACGAAAAAGTTCGTTGAGGGCGGTGTCCACGCCCACGCCCACCCGCAGGAGCTGGGGAAGGGGGGTCCCCACCGTGTCCAGAGAGGTATAGCGGAGGGCCGGTCCGATGTTCTGGAGGGTTGCCGAAAAGGAGGTGTTGTAGGGCCCTTCATACAGTATGCCGGCATCTAGGGCCACCGATGCCGCGTTCCCTCCGACCACGTTGGTCTGGAAAATGGCCCGGAGCACGTCTTCCGGGGCCAGGAAGTCATAGATCACCTTCCCGCCGAGGCCCACATAGAGGGAGGGACGGAGGGCCCGGGCATAGGAGATCTGCAGGGCCACGCTGTAGGGCGTCCAGGCGGCAGGGACGGGATCGGTGACTTCCACCTGGCCCAGGTTCATATAGATCAGGTGACCGCCCACCACCCCCCGGTCACCGGGGAGAGGATAGACCGCACCGAAAAAGTCGTGATACATGTCCGGTGCCAGATCCGGGAGCCACGGAGAGTGGATCAGGGTGAATTCCGGGCGCTTGAAACGGGCCATGGACGCGGGGTTGTAATAGCTGACAGTGGCGTCGTCGGCCAGGGCGCTGAAGGCCGCCCCCATGCCGGTGGCCCGGGCTCCGGGGAAGATCAGGAGAAACACCGCGCCGGCGTCAAAGGAGTCTGCGGCAAGCAAACCGGGAACGAGAAGAAGGAGTGCGCGTCTCATACGTTCACCTCCAGCATCCGCTCAATGGCCTGGAGGGCCCGTTCCCGAACCTCTGGATCCACGTGGATCTCATACACTTCGTCCGTGAGGCTCCGGAGAACTTTCTCCAGCGTGATGGTTTTCATATAGGGGCAGATGGCCTCCGCATCCACCGGGATGAAGGTTTTGTCCGGGGCATGCTTGCGCAGGGGATGAAGAATGCCCACCTCCGTGGCCACCAGAAAGGTCCGGTCCGGGCTTTCGGAGGCATACCGGATCATGCCCCCGGTGGAGAGGATCTGGACGCGGGCGCCCAGGCTCCCCTCCTCGGCGAAATACATGCAGGAGGTGGAGCAACCGCATTCGGGGTGAACCAGGAGGGTGGCCTCCGGGTGAGCGGCCTGGGCCTGGCGGATGGTGCGGAATCCCAGCCGGGCGTGGACGTGGCACTCCCCCGGCCAGATATGGATTTTCCGGCCGGTTTTCCGGGCAACAAAGGCGCCGAGAAACATGTCGGGAAGGAACAGAATCTCCCGGTCTTCCGGAAGACGCTGAACCACCTCCACGGCGTTGCTGGAGGTCACGCAAACGTCGCACTCTGCCTTGACCTCTGCGGTGGTGTTGATATAGCCCACCACCAGGGCATCGGGGTGTTCCGCCTTCCACCGCCGCACATCCTCCGCCGTGATGCTGTCCGCCAGCGAACACCCCGCCTCCAGGTCGGGCAGCAGGACTTTTTTCTCCGGATTCAGGATCTTGGCGGTCTCCGCCATGAAGTGCACGCCGCAGAACACGATGATGTCGGCATCCACTTCCCGGGCTTTGCGGGAAAGTCCCAGGGAGTCTCCCACAAAGTCTGCCACATCCTGGACTTCGGGGACCTGATAGTTGTGGGCGAGGATCACCGCCCTCTTTTCTCGTTTGAGACGACGGATCTCCTCCATCATCTCCAGCGTTTCCGGCGCATATCCCATCCTGATACCTCCTCGCAGGGGTTTTCTGAAGTGTACAGGAGGGTCGGGAGACCTTCAACCCGCAAAAAGTCAGGATGTATCGGGAGTTTTCCGGGAATGGGGTGGCGCAAATTCACGACAAAACTTGAAAAAACCGGAAGCATCCCGTATAACTGAAGCATGCGACTGCAGGGGACGTGGATCCGCGCTCTCCGGGTGTTCATAGAGCGGGAAGACGAGGTGGAGGAGCTGGTACAGACGCTGGAGGCGCAGGAGGACTTTCGGGACTCCCCCCTCGTGGTTCGGGCACCCGACGGCCTGGTGGAGGGAGTGCTCACTCGCCTCCGGGAGGCGGGGGTGGTGGCCTTTCCTGATCGCGGCGGTGGTCTGTCTTCTTCCCGGGGTTCCCGGGAG
>WFYF01000199.1 GCA_015490255.1 Caldifarciminota bacterium | reverse complement strand
TCCACCCCATACATCTTTTCCAGAATCGCGAAAGGCCGGTGGTGGGCGCCGGTCACCAGCCAGATGCGCTCCACCCCCAGATCCCGCAGCACCTCCAGATTCCAAGCGATCAGGGGTTTCCCGGCCACCGGGAGCAGGGCCTTGGGGATCCGTTTCCCGGTGCGAGACCGCAGGCGGGTGCCCGCACCGGCCGCCGGGATCACAACACCGCGCAGCATGAGGCAAGCACCTCCAGAGCCCGCCGGCTGGCCTGTCCATCCACCGGCAGGAAAATTTCCCGAAGCAGCGCCTCCCGCCGGGATCGCATGGTTTCGTCCAAACGGGCCCGTTTAAAGGCGTCCGGGATTTCCTCCGCTCTCCGAACCACCGGGAAGGCTCCCCGGAACAGCGCCGCAGGAGAACTGGCCAGCAGGGGTTCTCCGTCCGAGTGGCGGAGCCGGTCCTCGGGCAGGGCCACAAAAATCACGGGTTTGCCCACAGCGGCGAATTCAAAGGCCACGCTGGAGGCCTCCGTGATCACGGCGTCGGCCATCACCAGGAAAGGCAGGATGTCCTGTTCGGTGGGCGGCACCAGCCGGGCATGGGGAAACCGGGGAACCAGGGCTTCAAACAGACGATGATGACGGTGCGGAGCGTATTTGCCTTCCCAGGAATAGGGATGGAGTTTGATGAGCAGGTTGAAGGCCCGGGTGGCGGGAAGCAGGTCCCGGCCGATGAGGTCAATGCTGGAGGGTTTATAGGTGGGCGCGTAGAGCAGGGTGGGCTTTCCCGGATCCAGTCCCCACCTGTCAAGCAGACGCTTCCGCTCCGGGAGCATCCGGGGATAGGGATCCAGTTTGATATAGCCCACCGGGTGCACCCGGAAGGCTCCTTCTCCCACCCGGCGCTGGATTTCCCGGACCCGGTGGGGCCCCTCCACCAGGAGATGATAGGGGACCTCCCGCTGTTTCCGCAGAATCCGGTACATCACGGTTTTGAACCCCGTGCCGTGGTTCACCAGGGCCACCGGGAGGCCGCGGAACATGGCCGGATCCGGAAGAAAATCCGTGGTGACCACCACGTCCACATCGTCCGGCATCTCATGGGCCACGGGAAGCCCCCAGGACTGGAAAATGGCGAGGAAGTCCTCTTTCCGGGAGCGCCGGAAGATGAGCCATTTTCGCAGGGGCACATCACCGGGGACCACCACGCACGCGTGACCCTGCCGGCAGGCTTCGTCAAAAAGCGGGCGAACCGCCGGCCAGTGGTAGGGATGCTGCACGAAAAATCCGATCTTCACCGTTCACTCCAGGACCAGAACTACCCGCTCCGCCGAAGTTCCAGGAGTTCGGGGGAAAACTCTCCGCCCACATACCAGGCCACGCCGAGCCTTTCCGCCAGTTCCCGCGCATCCCCCACCCAGGATTCCCCCACCACCACGCCCAGGGCGTCCACGCCGGCCTCCTGCAGAACCTGCGCCCGACGGGATGCCCGCTCCACATCCTTCCCGTTCACCCGGAGAGAAATTTCCACCAGGAGCACCCGTCCTCCTTTCCGCCACACGAGATCGGTGAGAAACACGTTGTCCACGGAATCCGTGATCCGGGCAATTTGATCGCCAAGGAGGTTCTGAAGCCGGCGCTGAATTTCCGGGTGCTCGGGCGATCCCCCCTCTCCGCCGGCAAAAAGCATGGGGGCACTCCGCAGGATTCGCCGCTCATACCGTTCTCCACGGCGGCGCCCCTCTTCTCCTCTGCGCCACTCCTGAAGCTCCTGGAGAGCGGGCAGCACCTCATCCCGCAACGTGATTTTGATGGCGGCAATCTCTTTCCATATGCGTTGATTCTCCTCCTTGAGATCCCGGATGTCTTCCTTAATGGCCGCGATCTCCTGCCAGATCTTCCGGTTCTCTTCCTTCAGTTCGCGAATATCCTCCTTGATCTCCGCGATCTCTTTCCAGATCTTTTGATTTTCCTCCTTCAGCTCACGGATATCTTCCTTAATGGCCGCAATCTCCCGCCAGATCTTCTGGTTCTCTTCCCTGAGCTCCCGGATATCCTGTTTGATCACAGCAATTTCCTTCCAGATTTTCTGGTTCTCCTCCTTGATGGCGACAATTTCTTTCCAGATTTTCTGGTTTTCTTCTTTGAGCTCCCGGATATCCTCCTTGATCGCGGCGATTTCCTTCCAGATTTTCTGGTTCTCTTTCCTGAGTTCGCGAATATCCTCCTTGATCGCAGCGATCTCCTGCCAGATCCGCTGGTTCTCTTCTTTGATGGCCGCGATTTCCCGCCAGATCTTCTGGTTCTCTGCCTTGATGGCCTCAATTTCCTGGAGAATGGCCCGCTGGACTTCCAGGAACTCCGCAAACCGCTGCGGGAGCTCCAGGAGTTCCCTGGAGAGGAGCATCTGGCGGAGGTGATCCCGCCACTCCGGATGCTCCTCCAGGGCCTTCAGGAGGTCCAGAAACGTCTTCTCGTGTCGTGCCCGTGCCATGGTGCCCTGATTATACAGGATAAGCGACGGAAAAGCCCGAAGACACTTTACAGGAAAAACACCCGATCGGCGGGGAGCTCCTCTTTCGGGAATCGCCGGCGCAGGGCGTTCCGCGTATCAAAGATGCGGCGGGCGTGCTGGAGGAGCCGGGCATAGTCCATCCGATCGTGATCCGTGGTGATCACCACCAGATCCTGCTCCTGAAGCCCTTCCGGCGTGAGGGGCACACTCCGGTGCACCATCCCTCCATCCAGCCGCACCTCCGGGACATGAGGATCGTGATAGGCCACTTTCGCCTGCCTTTTCTGAAGTTCCTCCAGGAGATCCAGCGCCGGTGATTCCCGGACGTCGCCCACGTTGGGCTTATAGGCCACACCTAACAGGAGGATCCGGGCTCCCCGCACGGGAACCCCGTGGGCGTTCAGGAGATCCACGATCCGGGAGACCACAAAGAGGGGCATCTGGGCGTTCACGGTGGTGGCCACCTCCACAAGCTGGGGAACAAAGCGGTATTGCCGGGCTTTCCAGGTGAGGTATTTCGGATCCACGGGAATGCAGTGCCCCCCGATGCCCGGTCCCGGCAGAAACTTCATGAAGCCGAAGGGTTTGGTGGCCGCCGCCTCAATCACCTCCCACACGTCCAGCCCCATGAGATGACAGATCTGGGCGATCTCGTTCACCAGCGCGATGTTCACGTTCCGGAAGGTGTTTTCCAGCAACTTGGCCATTTCCGCCGCCCGGGCCGAAGAAACCGGGAACACCCGCTCCATGGCCAGGCCATAGAAGGCTTCCATCAGGGCGGTGGAACGGGGATCCACCCCGCCCACCACCTTGGGGATTTTCCGGACCGTCCACACCGGGTCCCCGGGGTTGATGCGCTCGGGTGAAAAACCCAGAAAGATCTCCTCCCCCACGCGGAATCCGGCCTCCTCTAACATGGGCCGAACCATTTCTTCTGTGGTCCCGGGATAGGTCGTGCTCTCTAACACCACCAGCATGCCCGGATGGAGGTGAGAGAGAAGGCTCTGGAGGGCCTGAACCACATAGCTCAGGTCCGGTTCCCCGGACTTGGAAAGGGGTGTAGGCACCGTGATGAGGACCACATCCGCCTCCCGGAGAACCGCATAGTCCGTGGAGGGGCGAAAGCGTCCGGCCTCCACCGCCTTCCGGACCCATGCCGAGGGCACATCTTCCACATAGCTTTCGCCCCGCTGAAGGGCGGCCACCTTCTCTTCGCTCACATCCACACCAAGCACCCGGAGACCGGCTTCCTCAAAGGCCTGGACAAGGGGAAGGCCCACATAGCCCAGCCCAACCACCCCCAACACTGCCTCCCGGCGCCGGATGCGTTCCTGCAGCATTTCAAAAGACGAGCTCATGAAGAACCTCCTTCAGGAGCGGAGCGTTTTTGTCTTTTTCTGACAGAATGGGATCGGAAAGGGGCCAGGGGATGCCGAGTTCCGGATCGTCAAACCGGATCACCCGGTCCAGATCCGGGGCGTATTCTTCCGTGGTTTTATAGAGCACCCAGGCCTCATCCGAAAGCACCTGAAATCCGTGGGCAAACCCCGGGGGGATCCACAGCAACCGGGGGGGTTCATCCGAGAGCTCCACGGCCACCCATTTCCGGAAGGTGGGGGAATCCAGCCGGATGTCCACGGCGACATCCCAGATTTTCCCTTTCACCACCGTGACGAGTTTCCCCTGGGCTTTCGGTGCACGCTGAAAGTGCAGCCCCCGGATCACGCGGCGAACCGAGCGGGACAGATTGTCCTGCACAAAGACATACGGGATATGCGCTGCAAATGCCGAACGTTTGAAGAGTTCCATAAAGTGACCGCGGGCATCGGGATACACCCGGGGTTCCACCAGCAGCACACCCGGAAGGTCTGTTTCATGAAAGGCGAAAGGCACGTTTTTCTCCTTAATTCTCCTTAAAACAGGATTTCGGCGTCATCGCCCACCAGGAGGCGGAGAGCACGATGAACCCGGCTGTCCTGGCGCCGGACCACGGTGCGGTTCCCGATCAGGCTGTCTTCCAGACGCTCCACCCCCTGGATGATCGCTTCCTCCAGAATCACGCAGTGTTCCACGCTGCTCTGAACAATCCGGGCTCCCCGGCCCACACTGGTGTAAGGTCCCACAAAGGCGTCTTCCACCACGGCATTTTCCCCGATCACCGCCGGCCCCCGCACCACGCTCCGGACGATCCGGGCCCCTTCCCGGATTTCCACCCGCCCCACAACCTGACTTTCCTCCACCACTGCGGAGGGGCGGATGTCCCGCTGGATCCAGTCGTCCAGCACCACCCGGTTGGCCTCCAGCAGATCGTCTTTTTTCCCGGTATCCAGCCACCAGCCTTCCAGCACGTGGGCCCGCACCCGGCGGCCCCGGTTCAAAAGCCCCTGGATGGCGTCCGTGATCTCATATTCCCCCCGCCAGGAGGGTTTCAGGTTTTCAATGACCTCGTGGATTTCCGGTGTGAAGATATACACCCCCACCAGGGCCAGACTGGACGGCGGATCTTTGGGTTTTTCCACAAGGCGCACCACCCGGCCTGCCTCGTCCACCACCGCCACCCCGAAGGCCCGGGGATCCGCCACCTCCTTGAGCAGGATCAGCGCGTCAGGATGTTCCCGGTGAAATTCCTCCACAAAACCCCGGATGGGTGTCCCGATGAGGTTGTCCCCGAGATACATGATGAAGGGGTCCTCCCCCAGAAAGTCCCGGGCGGTTTTCACCGCATGGGCAAGCCCCAGGGGAGCTTCCTGAAGGATGAAGGTGAAGCGGTGGCCCCATGGGTTGACCTGGAGGGCTTCCCGGATCTGATCGCCGGTCTCCGGGGCGATGATCACCCCCACATCGTGGATTCCGGCCTGGTGGAGCTGGTCCATGACATAGTGCAGGATGGGTTTGCCCGCCACCGGAACGAGCTGCTTGGGCAGGGTATGGGTGAGGGGGCGCAGCCGGGTCCCCTTCCCGCCGGCAAGGATCAGGGCCTTCACCTCATCCCTCCTTGACATACCGGTCCAGGTCCACAAGCTGTTTCAGCAGGCCTTCGGCCTGATCCAGGGGAAGCATGCTGGAGGCATCCGAAAGGGCCTCCGGCGGGTTGGGATGCATCTCCATAAAAATTCCGTCCACCCCCACCGCTGCGCCTGCCCGGGCAATGTAAGGGATGAATTCCGGTGCACCGCCCCGGGGATCTTTTGAGGGCACGCCATAGCGGCGCACGGGATGGGAGGCATCCAGGATCACCGGATGGCCGAGTTTGCGCATGATGGGGATGCTCCGGAAATCCACCACCAGGTTGTGATAGCCGAAGGCCACGCCCCGTTCGGTGAGCATGATCCGGTCGTTGCCCAGACTCCGGTATTTCGCCAGGATGTTCCCGGCATCTTCCGGCGCCAGGAACTGGCCCTTTTTGACGTTGATGGGCTTGCCGGTGCGGGCCGCGGCCTCCGCCAGGCTGGTCTGCATGGAGAGAAAGGCGGGAATCTGAAGCACATCCACCACCTCCGCCGCCGGAGCGGCCTGTTCGGGGAGGTGGATATCCGTGAGGACCGGAACCTCAAAGGTGTTCCGGACCTTCTCCAGCATCCGGAGACCCTCCTCCAGGCCCGGACCACGGTAAAACTCCACCCGGGAACGGTTGTCCTTCCAGAAGGAAGCCTTGAAAATCCAGGGGATGCCCAGACGGGTGGTGATGTCCTTCAGCCGTTCGGCGGTTTCCATCACCACCTTCTCCGTCTCCAGCACGCAGGGCCCTGCAATCAGCACGAAGGGCCGCGTGCCGCCGATGATCACCTCAGACGTGATCGCAATTTCTCGGACCGGTTCCACAAGCGCCATGATTCACCTCCGCAGAAGAACGTTTTTCCATAAACCCGTTCGGAAAGCCAGCCATCCACCGTAAGGCCGGCCCGGCCAGGCCCACAGCATGCTGCCCCCCACCACCCAGCCTTCCGTCCACCGCACCGTCATGGAAAGATTGACACCGCCCAGGCTCAAGCCGGATCGCACCCAGAATCTGTCCGGAAGACCTCCCCCCACAAACACTTCTCCGTAAGGAAACCACGGGAAAACCGTGATGGTGGGCGTATAGGCCTCCGGCAGGGGCTGCCAGGTCATGCCGATGCCCGCCCCGATCTCCGAAGGGGCCCGTGCATCATCCGCTGAAAGCCAGCTGAACCGGAAGACACCCCGCAACGCTGTCCCGCCAAACCACCGGCGCTGTCCGGTATAGTCCACAAACGTCAACCATCCTTCATCCACCGTACCAGACAGTTCCAGACGGCTTTTTGCGCTCTGGTCCAGAAACAGGAAGCTCAGCCCACCTCCGGGGATGGCCGCCTGGATAAAGGGCACCGGGAGATAAAAAGCCTCCACCCCCAGCCACCATCCTTCCGCAACGGGCGGTGGATCCAGAGGCAACCGGTCGGAGAATGGGAGAAGCCCATAAACCACGGTGGCCAGTTCCGGGGATGCTCCCCCCTGCCACAGGATCAACAGCCAGAGCATTTCAGCACCAGCCATAAGGTTCTGACCTCCAGCCGGATCATGGCCTCCGCCGTCGTGCGAGGGTAAGCCGAAGGCCCCAGTCCCGGGGCTCATCCCACCATCGCACAAAGCCTCCCCCCACCCACAGGTCCTCCCCAACGGCCACCGACAGCGCAAGTCCGGTGTTCACCACGCCATAGGCAGCACGGAACCAGAATTTTCCAGGGCGTCCCACCCCTGCATGCACGCCCCCGGCGAGGAAGAAGGGAACAAGGTCCACTTCCCGGGGTGCGCCGGCATGGATCACCATTCCCGCACCCAGTCCGGTTTCCAGGCGCATTGCCCCGATGGGCAGGAGGAGACTTCCCCGGCCAAGGGCCACCGGACTGATGAAGGAAGATATGCCGGTAAACCGCACATCGGTATAGCGATAGGAACTGCCCCAGACGGATCCCGCGAGTTCCGCGCGGAAAAACCGGGAGAGAACCACACCATCTGCGAAAAGCGCCAGACCTGCCCCGCCTTCACCCTCATACTGGGCAGGAATTTTTCCTATTTCACCTCCGGTCCACCAGCCCGCAGCCGGTGCCGGGGGATCCGGTGGCATGAGGACCATCATCGGGGCATAGATCCGCTGCGAGGTGCACCCCGCAGCCGCCAGGATCAGAAGGAACACCCCTGCCTTCCTCTTCATTTTGCCCCTCCTGTTGCGCTTTCCACATTTTCTGCACGGAGCTCCCGTTTTCTCCCGCTGGGTCCCCGCCAGACCACAGAGAAACGAACGTACCGCTTTTCAGGGGTTTCCCGCCAAGCCATGGCGCTTCCGCCCAAGAAACGGGCCATATCAACTGCGCTCCTGCATATCGCCATGCCCCGCCCGGTTTCACCGGGGTATCTTCCTCCCTCCACGTCCGCTGACCAGCCGGGTCCAGGAGACAGCCAGAGGGTCACAGGGACATACAGTCGTTCGCATCCGGCGAGCAACCACGCAGGCAAGAACGGGAATGCCTTACTCCTCACGCGTTTTCTCCTCCGGTGTTGCTTTCTGAATCCCTTCCATCACGATCTTCCGGGAGACGCGGGCCACGTTGTCCCAGTAGTCCCACACCTCCAGGGTGAGCTCCAGGGTTTCCTGCGCGGGATGGAACCTTGCGGTGTCCACAATCCAGAGGAGTTCCAGGGGAGGGGTGGAGTCGGCCACAACGGTCTGACCGCCCACTTTCACCACCGCCCGGACCACCTCGCTGGAGTCCACCGCTTCAAACACAAAGGCCACCGTGTCTCCCTGACGGAGCACTGCGCCTTCCGGCGGCTGCACGAGCCGCACCTCCGGGGGTGTGGCATCCGGCTTGCCCGGTGGCGGCGCCTTGTGTCCGCAGGCCAGGAGAAACAGGGCCGCTGCCACACTTTTCAGACGCCGCATGCTGTGCGGATCCCTTCCACCTGGTGTGCCAGGGTTG